>JAPUKF010000152.1 GCA_027295805.1 Acidobacteriota bacterium
GACCTGGGGGCCGACGTGCGCTGGGTCAGTTGCAACATCTTCTCCACCCAGGACCACGCCGCTGCCGCAGTGGCGGTGGGACTCCAGGGCGATCTCAGCAATATTCAGGGCGTGCCCGTTTTCGCCTGGAAGGGCGAAACCCTGGAAGAGTACTGGTGGTGCACACTGCAGGCTCTGGTCTGGCCCGACGGAACCGGGCCCAACCTTCTGCTGGACGACGGCGGCGATGCCACCCTGCTGGTCCATCTGGGAGCGGAGTACGAGGAAAGCGGCACCATCCCCGAACTGGCGACGGCCGAGAGCGAGGAACACGGCGTGATCCTGCGCCTGCTGCATCGTGTGCGGGCCGAGAAGGGCGATAACTTCTGGCGGCCGCTTGCCGCGGCCATCCGCGGCGTTTCGGAAGAGACCACCACCGGCGTGCACCGCCTCTACCAGCGCCAGGAGGCGGGCACCCTTCGCTTCCCCGCCATCAACGTCAACGATTCGGTCACCAAGAGCAAGTTCGACAACATCTACGGCTGCCGCCAGTCACTGGTGGACGCCATCATGCGGGCCACCGATGTGATGCTGGCCGGCAAGCGGGCCCTCATCTGCGGCTACGGCGACGTGGGCAAGGGCAGCGTGGAGTCTCTGCGGGGCCAGCAGGCCCGGGTGGCGGTGACGGAGATCGATCCCATCTGTGCCCTGCAGGCCTGCATGAGCGGCCTGGACGTGGTGACTCTGGACGACGTGGTGGGCGAGTACGACATCTTTGTCACCACCACCGGCAACAGAGACATCATCTCCGCCGCGCAGATGGCGCGCATGAAACACAACGCCATCGTCTGCAACATCGGCCACTTCGACAACGAGCTGGACATGGCGGGCCTGGAAACCATGCGCAAGGCGGGTGAGGTGGAAAAGATCGAGATCAAGCCCCAGGTCCATGAGTGGCGCTTCAAGAACACCACCCACGGCCCTGACGGCGGCGGCCATTCCATCATCGTGCTGGCCGAGGGCCGGCTGGTGAACCTGGGTTGCGCCACCGGCCACCCCAGCTTCGTCATGTCAGCATCCTTCACCAACCAGGTCATGGCCCAGATCGAGCTGCATACCAACGCCGAGAAGTACGGCAAGACGGTGACCGTGCTCTCCAAGGAACTTGATGAGAAGGTCGCGCGCCTGCACTTGAAAGCGTTCGGCGCCAGCCTCACCCGATTGACCAAGGAGCAGGCGGAGTACCTGGGCATCCCGGCGGAGGGCCCGTACAAGCCGGACCAGTACCGGTACTAGTGCAGGTGCTTCAATCCGTTTCTTTGAACACCTGCTCCACCCGCTCGAAAGCCCAGTCCAGTTCCTCGCGCGTGATGCAGAGGGGCGGGGCGAAGCGGATGGTGTCCACATGGGTCTCCTTGCACAGCAATCCCTTGAGTTGCAGGGCCTCACAATACTTGCGCGCCCCTCCCGCCTGGGGAGTCAACTGGAGGCCGATCCACAGGCCACGCCCTCTGATCTCCTGAATCTTTGTGCTGCTCAGGGTGCGCAACTTTCCCATGAAGTACTCGCCCAGATGGGCCGAGTTCTCGATCATGTTTTCATCCACCAGGACTCGCAGCGCCTCCCGGGCCACCGCGCATCCCAGGGGGTTGCCACCGAAAGTGGAGCCGTGATCACCGGGGTTGAAAACTCCCATGACCTCATCATCGGCCAGGATGGCTGAGACGGGATAGAAGCCGCCTGCCAGGGCCTTGCCGATGATGACGATGTCCGGACGCACACCGTCGTGCTCGAATGCGAACATCTTGCCGGTACGTCCCAGGCCCGACTGAATCTCATCGGTGATCAACAGGCTGCGATGTTCCCGGCACAGGTCGGCCAGACCCGTCATGAAGCCTTGGGGTGGGATGATGATACCGCTCTCGCCCTGGATCGGTTCAACCAGGATACCCACCACGTTGGGATTCATGGCCCTGCGCACCGCTTCCAGATCGCCGTAGGGCAGGAGCGTGAATCCCGGCGTGAACGGGCCGAAACCGTCCTTGTACTGGTCATCATCGGAGAAGCCGACAATGGTGGTGGTGCGGCCGTGGAAGTTGCCCGTGAAGACACGAATTTCGGCCTTGCAGTCCGGCACGCCCTTGATCTTGTAACCCCACTTGCGTGCCGCCTTGATGGCTGTCTCCACCGCCTCCGCGCCCGTGTTCATGGGCAGCATGCGCGCGTATCCGGTCAGCTCGTGGACCTCCTCGTAAAATAGTCCCAGTTGATCGTTGCGAAAGGCCCGCGAGGTCAGGGTCACCCGTTCAGCCTGGGCTTTGAGGGCGCCGGCGATACGGGGATGGGCATGCCCCTGATTCACGGCGGAGTAGGCGGCCAGGAAGTCCAGGTACTTGTTCCCATCAACATCCCAGACCCAGACGCCCTCGGCGCGCTGAACCACGACATCCAGCGGGTGGTAATTATTGGCGCCATACTGATCTTCGAGTCGGATGAATTCGGCGGCTGTGGAGCGAGTTGTCAGCATGCTCGATATCCTTACAAGGGCCTGTGGCGAAGCCACCACAGGTGCTCCGGAAAGATATCACTCCCCGGCCGTCTGCTCAGGGCACCAGATCGTGCCGGACGAGAGCCGTCAATTGGTATAGATTGAAGCGGGGTCCCGGCCGGCGCCTGTTGCGACTTTCGTGCGCGGGAAGCTCTCACAGCAAACTCGCCAGAAGGAAAGCCATGCGACGTCTCCTCCTGATCAGCAGCTCCATGGTCCACGGTTACGGCTATCTGGATCACTGCATGAGCGAATTGAAGGATTTTCTGGGCGACGCCCGCAAGATTCTCTTCGTCCCCTTCGCGTTGCGCGACCAGAATGGCTACGCCGCCACTGTGCGCCAACGGCTGGAGTCCGAGACGATCGCGGTTGATTCCCTGCATCAGGCCGCGAATCCGGCCCGGGCGGTGGCAGACGCCGCGTCGATTTTTGTGGGCGGCGGCAACACCTTCCGCCTGCTGGACACTCTGTACCGCCTGGACCTGGTCGATGTTCTGCACGCCAGGGTCATGGCCGGTGTGCCGTACATGGGCACCAGCGCCGGCTCCAACCTGGCCTGCCCGACCATCATGACCACCAACGACATGCCCATCGTGCAGCCGGCTTCGTTCCAGTCCCTGGATCTGGTTCCCTTTCAACTCAATCCTCACTACCTGGATCCCGATCCCGAATCCACCCACAAGGGCGAAACCCGTGAGACCCGCCTGCGTGAATACCACGAGATGAACGACACCACTGTCATCGGCCTGCGGGAGGGTGGCATCCTGCGCATCGAGGGTGACCGCATGATCCTCAGAGGGACGGCAGGTGCACGCATCTTCGTCAAAGGCCGGCCCCCGCGAGAGACCGAGCCCGGCGCCGATCTCAGCGATCTGCTCCACCGGCCCGCCACCGCCTGAGGCGCGTCGTCGGCCTATTTTCTGAAAATCAGGTAATACTGGTAGGGCAGGAACGATTCTTCCCCGCTCAGCGCATATCCAGCCTGCTCAAATTCTTGCACCACGGTCCCCCGTTCCAGCTTGTGCGCCAGCGGGGGGCCCACCGGCAGATCTTCTTTCTTGTAATCGACGATGGCCACCCTGCCGCCGCTGGCGAGATCGTCCTTGAGACCACGGAGATAGGCCACCCGGCTCTGGATGTGATGATAGGTGTTCACCACCAGCACCATGTCCACCTGGCCATCGGGAAGATTGGGATCGTCGGGGTCGGCCAAAATCGTGGAGACAACTTCCCCGCCGTTCTCACCGCCTCGTCGCGCCTGAATGGCATCCAGCATCCCCTGCTCGATGTCCACTGCCAGAACCCGGCCATCATGGCCCACCGCCCGGGCCAGGTGGAACGTGAAATAGCCTGAGCCGGCACCCACGTCGGCCACCGTCTGCCCCGGTTGCAGGCCCAGGGCCGCCACGACTTCCTCAGGTTTCTGGGTTTCAGCCCTCTCAGGGCGCTCGAACATCTCAACCCAGCGCTGCGTCTCCTCGAAGGTGTGCAGCTCCTCGCCCTGCTGGTGACATTCCCCGCCTTCAGGATGGGCCCCGGCAGCGTGCTCGCCGGGGTGCCGGCTTCCTGATGATGGTTTCGTCTGTGTCTCGGCCTGTTCCTGGACGACCGCTCCGTCCTGGGTCGCAGGAGAAGCAGCTACCGCGGACACCGGCAGCAAGGCGAGGAGAAACGCCGTGG
>JAPUKF010000153.1 GCA_027295805.1 Acidobacteriota bacterium
AGTATGCTATTCCAAGCCACCCTATTATCTGGATAGCGACTGATGGGCGAGGTTTGCTCACGCATTAACTCCAAATCGGCCTAACTAGAATTGGACGTCTGGGATAGTTGGATGGCCGATGATGGGGACATGGGATAGTCCTTGGAGTCTGAATTGATTATCGGCGATTTGGGCCTTCAAATGCAACATGATCCATGATTCTGTGCTTATAGGATATTCCTATATCCCTGCAACGTCCGCGAGATAGCGCGATAATAGCTGCAGAATCGTCGCGGTACATCTCTAGCAGCGGTTATCCAGAGGGCTCTTCACGATGCGTCCGCCGCGGTTCAGGACGTGGGTGTAAATCATGGTGGTTGCGACATCCTTGTGTCCCAGTAATTCCTGGATCGTCCGGATGTCGTAGCCATTCTCCAGTAGATGGGTTGCGAAGGAATGTCGCAATGTGTGGCAACTCGCTGGTTTCACCAGCCCGATGCGTCTCACCGCCTCCTTGAACGCCCGTTGCACCACCGATTCGTGCACGTGATGGCGGTGGCGCTCGCCGGTCTCATTGTCCACATCATGTCTGGTTGCCGGGAACACCCACTGCCAGGCCCATTCCTCCCGCGCGCGAGGGTACTTGACGGCAAGAGCGGCCGGTAGGGTGACGCACCCCAACCCCTGCTCACGGTCGGCCTGGTGTTGCTTGCGGACCCGGTCCAGGTGTGAAGTCAGCGGTTCCACAAGGGAGAGTGGCAGCACGGTCACGCGATCTTTCTGATCCTTGCCGTCATGAACGGTGATCACCCTTGTCGTGAAGTCCAGGTCCTTGACGCGCAGGCGGAGCCCCTCGGTGATTCTGAGACCGCCTCCGTACAGCAGGGAGGCCACCAGCCACGGTGTGCCCGCCATGGCATCCAGCAAGATGCGGACTTCTTCACGGGTCATCACCACCGGAAGACGAAAAGGTCGCTTGGCACGCACGATATTCACCCAGTCGAGTTGCACGCCTAGGACCTCCCGGTAGAGGAAGAGTAGTGCGCTTAGAGCTTGATTCTGAGTCGAAGCGCTCACCTTGCGCGTTGTGGCGAGATGGGAGAGGAAGCTCGAAATCTCGTCATGGCCCATGGTCCTCGGGTGTCGCCTCCCATGAAATACCACAAAGCGACGTATCCAGCCGACGTATGCCTTTTCGGTGCGATGACTGTAGTGGCGTGCGCGTATTGCAGCGCGCACCACCATGCTGTCGGTAGCGGCTGGGGAGAGTGCCTGTCCTTGGCGGTCCGGCAGCGGACGTGTCATGATGGCTTTCCGCCGCGCCGGCTACAGATGACCGATCCAAACACAACGCCCGGTACCTTCACGCGCCGCACCCCGGCAGGGGACAATCGCGAGCGGCTGGTGTGCGATCACTGCGAGTATGTGGTTTATGAAAATCCAAAAATCGTCGTCGGGACGGTCTGCACCTGGGACCAGCGCATCCTGCTGTGCCGCCGGGCCATCGAACCTCGCAAGGGGTACTGGACGATTCCGGCGGGATTCATGGAGTTGAACGAAAGTTGTGAGGAGGGTGCCTGTCGTGAGAGCTGGGAAGAAGCCCGGGCTCGCCTGGAGATCGGTTGTCTGCTGGCGGTTTACAGCATTCCCCGCATCAGCCAGGTGCAGATCATCTATAAAGCCCGCCTGTTGAGCGCAGAGGTGGCGCCGGGTCCTGAAAGCCAGGAAGTGCGCCTCTTCTCCTGGGATGAAATTCCCTGGGATGAGCTGGCCTTCCCCAGTGTTCACTGGTCTCTGCGCCAGTTTCACGAAACGCGAGATAAGGAGCAATTCCCGGCCTTCACCAATCCCGCCGGTCCGCGGGACGAGCGTCCGTGAGCACTACCCGGGAAACGGCACCGGCTGAAATCTACCGGCAGCGCCTTGCCGCCCGGGAACGGGAGGTGGCCCTGCTGGACCGGCGGCATTTGATCCTCTCCAACGCGCGCCTGGCCGTCTTCTTGCTAGGTGCGACCTTGTCGTGGCTGGCATGGATCAGCCACCTTCTCTCCGGCTGGTGGGTCCTGGCGCCGGTCATCATCTTCATTGCTCTGGCCGTGGCGCATGATCGGGTTCTGCGCCGCCGCTCCCGCGCCCGCCGGGCCGTGACCTTCTACAGCCATGGACTGGATCGACTGGCGGACCGCTGGGTGGGCACCGGGGTGGCAGGGGAGCAGTTCCGGGAACCGGATCATCCTTTTGCCGATGACCTGGATCTCTTCGGAACCGGCTCTCTCTTTCAGCTTCTCTGCAGGGCGCGCACCCAGGTCGGTCGCGGCGTACTGGCTTCCTGGCTGAAGGCGCCGGCTGGGAGCGAGGATGTGGCACTGCGCCAGGAGGCGGTGAAGGAGTTGCGACCCCGTCTGGATCTGCGGGAAGACCTGGCGTTGCTTGGCCAGGAAGTGGCGGCCGGCGTGGACCTGAATGTTCTGGAGAAGTGGAGTGGCTCGCCGGCTGTTCTGGCGGGTGGCCCCATGCGCCTGGTTCTCCTGGCGGCCTCCATCCTGAGCGTGGCCACCATCACTGGCTGGCTGGCGGGTCCCCTCGGTCCGGGCCCCGTTCTTCTGGCGCTGGTCTTCCAGGGAATCCTCACCGGGTTCCTGCGCTCTCGCGTGCAGCAGGTTCTGGAAGAGGTGGAAGAACCTGGCCGGGAACTCTTTCTCATGGCCGAGGTGCTGGAGCGGCTGGCCGCGGAGACCTATGAGAGCCGGTTGCTGGCCGGTCGAAAGGAAGCCCTGGAGAGTTCCGCCGGGGCGCCGCACAAGGCCATTGCCCATCTGGCCCGCCTGGTGGAGCGCCTGGACTGGCGGCGCAACCATTTCTTTGCCCCCTTCGGCATGGCGCTTGCCTGGAGCAGCCAGCATGCTCTCGCCCTTGAAGCCTGGCGCCGGCGTCATGGCAGAGACGTGCCCAGCTGGCTGGAATCCATCGGTGAGATGGAGGCTCTGGGAGCGCTGGCCGGTTACGCCTGGGAGCATCCCGCGGATGTGTTTCCCGAACTGGCCCCGGCGGGGAACCATGTCCTGGCCGCCAGGGAGATGGGGCATCCCCTCCTGCCGGCCGCCACCTGTGTCCGCAACGATCTGGAGTTGAGCCATGAGCTCCGCCTTCTCATCGTCAGCGGCTCCAACATGTCAGGGAAGTCGACTCTCCTGCGCACCATCGGCGTGAACGTGGTGCTCGCACTTGCAGGAGCGCCGGTGCGCGCCCGCAGCTTGCGCCTGTCGCCTCTTGGCCTGGGCGCGTCTATTCGCATCATCGATTCCCTCCATGAAGGGCGTTCCCGGTTTTATGCCGAGATCACCCGCCTGCGGGCCATCATGGAGCTTGCCGAGGGTGACGGGCCGCTGCTTTTTCTCCTGGATGAAATTCTGCATGGCACCAATTCCCACGATCGCCGCATCGGGGCTGAAGCGGTGGTGCGGGGCCTTCTGGAGCGGGGAGCCATCGGGCTGGTGACGACTCATGACCTGGCCCTGGCGGAAGTGGCCGAGGCCATGGCGCCGCTTGCGGCCAATATCCATTTTCAGGACACTCTGGTGGAAGGGCGCATGGTCTTCGACTACCGCATTCATGAGGGTGTGGTGAACCGCAGCAACGCCCTGGACCTGATGCGTTCCATCGGCCTGAAGGTCTGATACCTTCTTCGGTCATGGACCGGACCTCAGCGCAGCCCTTCACCGAGATTGACCCTGCCGCGGCCGCCGCGCTGGTGGCCGGCGGCCAGGTGCAGATTCTCGATGTGCGCACCTCCGGCGAATACACCGGTCTTGGACACATCCCCGGCGCTCTCTCCCTGCCGCTGGATCTGATTGCCACGGCGCCTGCCACACTGGCCCGGGATGATCGCCCCATCCTCTTGATTTGTGAGCACGGGATCCGCAGTGCCCACGCCGGCCGGTTTCTGGGGAAGGCCGGGTTCACCAACCTGCTGAATCTGTCCGGTGGCATGGCCTGCTGGTCGGGTCCCAGAACCCATGAAGCTCCGTCCGCCCAGGCCTACCCCGGCCCTTCATCCTGGATTCTGGAGAACGCCGATCTCCTCCCCCGTGGCGGCCGCGCCCTGGATGTCGCCTGTGGCCGGGGACGCCATGCCCTTCTCCTGGCCTCCGCCGGTTTCAGCGTGGATGCCGTCGACCTGGAGCCGGCGAGGACCGGATCTCTTTCCGTCACCGCCCAGAACCTGGAGTTGCCGGTTCAGGTTCGTTACATGGATCTGGAGGCGGGAGGGAGTGTCGACCTGGGACATGACCTCTATGAATTGATCCTGGTGACTCGCTACCTGCACCGGCCGCTCTTTCCGGCCCTCGCTCATGCCTTGAAGCCCGGCGGTCTGCTTCTCTACGAAACTTTCACGGTGGCACAGGCGAAGAACGGTCATCCCACCAACCCCGATTTTCTCCTGGAGCCAGGTGAACTTCCGCTTCTGGTCGCACCCTTACAAGTGGTTCGCCAGAGAGAAGGGGAAGCCGATGGCGCCGAACTGGCGGCGGTGGCCGCCAGGAAAGGGTCACCGGGATAACCGGTCTCAACCGCGGTGACAGGCGGGTGATGATTCTCTCCCCAGCGGCCGCGGTGCGGTGTACAATCAGATCATGTCTGGCTCTTCGGTCCAGCAGACGGACCGAGACTGGATTCACCGCTGCGATGATCACGCTGCGGCCCGTCTCCGGCTCCTTGATGATGCCGAGGTTCTGCTCGGCAGCGGGGGTATGTCATCTCAGCATGTGGCCCGGCGCCTGACCGCTCAGGAATTCGGCGGTGAGCCCGGCCGGGCCGGCTGGCCAT
>JAPUKF010000154.1 GCA_027295805.1 Acidobacteriota bacterium
GCGAGCCGACAAGGGGGGTCTGGGTGGGGCTGGCGGCTGCTCCTCCGCCCGCGCCGGCCCGTGAGCCGCGGCCATGTGGGCATGGCCGCGGGCCGAGGGGTGGACCACGTCCACGAAATAGCTCTCGCTGCCGAACCAGCGCGCCAGCAGGCGCGAGTTGTCGGGCGTATCCGGGTCCCCGGCCAGATCCATCTGGGCCGTGTGCAGGAGCCGGGCCACGTCCACGACTGTGGTGCCCGTCTCACTTCCCACCTGCCGGATGATGTCGTTATAGCGGGCTGCGGCCGGTTCCTCCAGATACCGGAACAGGCGGGTGGAGAAGAGATCCACGCCGCAGCCTTCCTCCTCGGCCAGAGCATGAGCCCGGGTGAGGGCCGTCTCGGCTTCGCCGCGTCGGCCGGCGCGGGTCAGAAGCCACGCTTCACCGTAGATAAATGAAGGCGAGAGGTGCAGGGTCCGGGGCGCACTTCGCCAGGTTGCGAGAGCCTCCAGGGGATCTTCATCCTCGCCGGCGAGAAGGCGAGCCACCCCGTTCTGAAAGGGTTCCGCCAGGTTGGTGACTCGTCGCTGCCAGCGCAGAGTTGCTTCCCGCTCCGGGGGGGAGGGAAAGGGGCAGGGAAGGACGGGGTTCAAGGGGCGGCGTGGATAGGTGGCGAGAACAGGCCGTACACCCGCGTCACGCACGGCGGCAATCATGGTCAACAGATTGGCGCGGTACTGGTCGGGAGGCACGCGCCGCAACGGATCGGATCCAGTGGAGGCATCCTCGGTATTGACCCCGGCATCCCGGGCCGTGACCAGGGCCGCCGCCAGGCGGCGGTAAAAAGCGCTGTGGTGCAGGACCGATTGCAGACGGGCGGTGATTCCCGCCCCTGCGGTCACAGGCTGATCGGCATCGGCGCGGCCGCTGGCGCGGCCATAATCGTTGGGGCCGAACATGAAGATCACCGTGTCCGGTGCCAGGGGCAGGACTTCAGTGTTGAGCAGGCGTAAACCCTGGACGGTGGAGTAGCCCGACTGGCCGAAATTGAACACATCCACCGGCTTCTGTCCGCCCTGGCTGAGAGTCCGGGCCAGCCGATTGCTGTAGCGATCTTCTGGCTCCATGACGCCCCATCCGAAAGTCGTGGAGTCTCCCAGGCAAACCACAAGTGGTTGACCGGCGCGGCGAGACTGGGGCCCGTCGCGGAATCCGCCGGCGTTGGTGCGCAGGGGCATGCCCCCGAAATCCACATCCAGGTTGGGACGCATGCGCCAGAAGAGAAATGGATCGGGTGTCCAGTAGCGGGCGTTGCCCTCCTGCAGTTCAGGGTTCCCGGCAAATTGCAGGGCCGCACCTCCTGCCGGGTCCGGGCTGTTCTTGTCCGGCAGCAGGCGCGCGACGACCTCGGCAGCACCCAGGGTGATGGCGACGGTCAGAAAAGCAAAGAGCAGGCGGCGAGGCAGTGTCATGCCGGGCCATGATACGATGTTCATGCTTGCGGGTGTGCCCGGAAGCTCTCCCCCCATAAAACCGGTCCTATGGAGGTAGTTGGTGCCGCTGCCCATGACCATTGGCATCCTCGGCGAAACCCGCGAAGGTGAGCGGCGGGCGGCCCTGACCCCGGACGACGTGGCCTGGCTCGTGAAGCAGGGCGTGCCTGTTCTGGTGGAGAAGAACCCACAGCGGATTTTTACCTGGCAGGAGTATGAACAGGCGGGCGCGCGCCTGGTGACCCGGGCCCATGACGCAGGTTTGCTCATGGGGATCAAGGAGCCGCGCATCGGCGATCTCATGCCGGGTCGTATCTACTCGGTGTTCTCCCACACCATCAAGGGCCAGGATCACAACATGCCTCTGCTGCGGGCCTTTCTGGATGGGCGCATCACTCTTCTGGATTATGAGGCCATGGTGGATGGGCGGGGCAAGCGGTTGATCTATTTCGGGCGCTTCGCCGGCATCTGCGGCATGCTGGACAGCCTCCACTGCCTGGGCGCCCGCCTGGCGCTGCGCGGTCTCACCACCCCTCTGTCGTTGATTCGTCCTGCCTGGCAGTATGCCTCACTGGAGGAGGCACGCACGGACCTGGTGCGGGCGCGGGAAGCCATTGCCGGTGAGGGTCTGCCCCTCGCACTTTCGCCGTTCATCATCGGCGTCACCGGCCACGGCAACGTCTCCCGTGGTGCCCAGGAGATCCTGGATGAACTGGATCCCGTGGAGATCCTTCCACGCCGCATGGAGTCCTTCACCCAGCATGAGCAGGCCGAGAGGCACCGCATCTTCAAGATTGTCCTGGAGCCTGAAGAGAAGCTGCGGCGCAGAGACAAAGGTGAGTTCTACATGGAAGAGTACCTGGCCGACCCGGACCGTTTCGAGAGCAATCTGGATCGCTACCTGCCCCACCTGACCCTGCTGATTCACACCAGCTACTGGGACGAGCGCTATCCCCGCCTGGTGACGAAGAAGCTCCTGCAGGAACTGAGCCGCGCCGGTCGGCTGCGCCTGGAAATGATCGGCGATCTGTCCTGCGACATCAGAGGGTCCATCGAGATCACCAGCCACGCCACCACCAGCCGGGATCCTGTCTTCACCTATGATCACATCCGGGATCGGGAAACCAACGGCCTGGCGGGCGACGGCATCACGGTCCTGGCCGTGGACAACCTCCCCACCGAGTTGCCGCGAGATGCATCCCGGGGCTTCAGCAGCCAGATCCGGGAGTACGCCTACCAGGTGGCGACCTGCGGACTGGCTCAGGGCGAGGAGAGCCCCGGGGTCCAGGCAGGGGTCAGGCGCGGCCTGGTCACCCATGACGGCCGCCTGACCCGGCGGTTTGCCCACCTGTCGGACTTCGTGGGGGGGGTAAGGCCGCGCCCCTCCCGTGCCTTCAGTGGGCCCAGCCGAACCGCTTCCAGGTAGCCTCCATCCATCTGGCTGTTGCCGGATGAACGGTGTCACCACCCGCCCGCTGGAAGAAAAACTCGGCCCTCTCCACGCTGTCGGGTGCAATCTGGTTCATGGTGGCGGCGTCGAAGAGGCGCCCGTTGATCATGGTGTAGGCCACATCCTCGGAGCGACGGAGATCTGTCAGGGGATTACCTGCGATGATGGCCAGATCGGCCAGCTTGCCGGCTTCGATGGAGCCGATGTCACCGTCCAGGGCCAGGTAACGGGCACCGTCCATGGTGCCTCCACGCAGCGCTTCCCAGGGTGTGAATCCGCCCTGCTCCATCATCCACAGCTCCCAGTGGGCAGCCAGTCCCGCGCGCTGCCCATGGGCGCCGATATGCACGGTGACACCCTGCCGGCGCAACTGATGGGCGAAGCGGGCCACTTTAAAATGGTTGTAGTGGCTGTCGGGGGCCGTTGCGCGGCGGATGGAGCGTGGCTCGACCAGAAAGCGCGGGGTGAAACTCATGAGGCGTTCGTCTTTCCACACCTCGGTGCGATCGTACCAGTAGTTCTCACCGGAGAGACCGCCGTAAGCCACCACGAAGGTCGGCGTATAGCCGCTTCCGGTGCCTGACCAGAGTTGCAGGACATCGTCGTAGGCGGTGGCCAGAGACAGGGCGTGCTCGATGCCGGTGTGGCCGTCCACGATCTCATTCATATTGTGGTGGAATTTGGCACCTCCTTCGGGCACAACCATCATGCCCAGCGAACGTGCGGCGGCGATCACCTGCTGGCGCTGGCTGCGGCGAGGCTGCTGGTAGCTCTTCACCGAAATGGCGCCCGCTTCCTGGAGACGGCGTACATGAAACAGGGCATCGTCATAGTTGGCGATAGCGGCTGTGAGGCCGGGACGGTGGGCGCCGTAAAGGATCCGGCCCGTGGAGAAAATACGCGGCGCCACGAGCATCCCGGCGCGCATCATCTCGGCGGCGGAAAAAATGCTGCTGGTATCGTTGGATGGGTCGTGCACTGTCGTCACGCCGAACGCAAGGTTGGCGTACAGGGTCCAGTTCTGCTGAGGTGTGATCTGGCTGCGGGACATGGGGCCATGGGCATGCACGTCAACCAGGCCCGGGATCACCGTCATGCCACTGACGTCCAGTATGAAGGCCGATGATGGGATCTTCACATCGCCGGCCCGGCCCACCGCCGAGATGCGGTTCCCGCGCACCAGCACCACGCCGTTTTCGAGGACCTCTTGCCTGTTCTCCGCGTCGCGCATGGTGACCACCCGTGCCCCGGTGATGGCGATGGTGCCCGCGGGAATATCGGCGGGTACGGTGAATGACAGGTCGCGGCCCGTTTCCACAGGCTCGGGTAATTCCTCCGGGGCGCCTTCCAGAAAGGCAAATGCATCTTTCAGGTCACGGCTGTAGAGGGTCGCGGCGTTGCTCCAGTGGAGCGTATCGGCGGCGGCTGACCAGGTCAGGAACTCTCCCGCCCGGCTTGAAACCTGGTGCACCGGGAAGGCTTTGGAACCCTCACCGATCTCGACCTTCGCGCCGGTGCGGGGGAATGGGGCCACGTAGGCATTGAACTGCTGCGTGAAAGCCACCCAGCGGCCGTCGGGAGAGACCGAGAA
>JAPUKF010000155.1 GCA_027295805.1 Acidobacteriota bacterium
GGACCAGGCCAGTAACAGGATAATGACAGCCAGAAGCATTGACTTCAGTCCCGTCATCCAGGTATCAAGTGCTTCCACCATGGACATGAGCCCCTGGCTCAGGGCCAGCATGGCAGCCACCAGGCATCCCAGGCCGGAGCCCCAGATGAGAGTCCTGTACGAGTCGGCGGCGGAGAAGATCGAACCCACGTTCTCGAAGACGCCGCCGCCGATGAAGACCCGTGTCAGCGGCAGGGTGCCCAGGGCGTTGCCCTCGGCGGCCAGGGTGGCGCGGCCGGTCAGCCAGAGTCCCACGAGAGTGACGCTGAGCACCGTGGCGATGGGCAGCACGGCGTTGTACCAGCGGCAGGGGATGTTGTCCCGCGGTTCGACCTGGCTGGAATCGTAGTCGGCCAGGGGTGTGGCATTCTCGGCCAGGAGACGGCCAGAGGCTGCCCGCTTTTCCGCTGCCAGCATGGGGCCGAAGTCCTTTCCGGTGATCGCCACCGCCAGGCCGAACATCAGGGCCAGCAGCGGATAGAAGCAGTAGGGGATGGAGGAGAGGAACATGTGGTACGGATCGATATCCGAGCCGATGGCCTTGAGCGCGTCGCCGATGAGGCTGACCTCGACACCCACCCAGGTGGAGATGAGAGCAACCGAGGCGATGGGTGCGGCGGTGGAATCCACAAGGTAGGCCAGCTTCTCCCGTGAGATACGCACGCGGTCGGTCAATGGCCGCATGGTGTTGCCGACGATGAGAGTGTTGGCGTAATCGTCGAAGAAGATGAACATCCCCATGAGCCAGGTGACTGTCTGGGTGGAACGGCGGCCGGAGGCCCATCCCCGGATGGCGTCGACGATGCCACGGGTGCCTCCGGAGCGGGACATGAGCGCCACCATGCCACCCAGCAGCATGGAGAAGATGATGATGGAAGCATGTCCGCTGTCGGTGAGAGCCGTCAGGAGGTATTGATCCAGCACGCGCAGGATGGCCGTGAGGGGAGCGAATCCGTTGACCAGGAAGGCGCCGAGCCAGACGCCGGCCAGCAGGGCCACGATGACCTGGCGGAAAACAACCGCCAGCAGGATGGCCAGCAGTGGGGGCAGGACGGTCAGAAACCCATTCAGGGCGTGAATCTCCACGCTCCGGTGCAGTGTGCCGGCCGTCACTTCAAGGGTGGCCGTTCCCGCCTCGGGTGTGATCAACTCCTTGAGAACGACCGGGGCATCCCCCTGTGCCGTGGCTTCCACCACCGATCCGATGACGTCGCCATCCTGCACCACGCGTGCCTCCAGGTGCAGGAGTTCGCCGGGGTTCGCACCGAGGGGCGTGACCGTGATCGAAAATGGCACATTGGCGATGACCACCAAAGGCGTTTCGAGTTGAAGATCGACAACCACCGGGTCCTGAACGACGGCGTCGGCGGGCAGAGCCCACAGGGCGAGGGGGAGAGAGAACGCGGCAATCAGAAAGGGCGTGGCCACGCGGCGCCGCCGCCGTGGCCACGCTGCGCTGGACGGCCGCAAGTTCGTCAGTTCCTAGGCGCCGGCCCGGACCCGGCCGCGCCCGCGGGCCAGAGCCACTGGCGAGGCCTGGTCTGAGGCCCCGGCCGCCTTGTCCTGCACCGCTGCCTTGGGAGGTGCGGCTGCGGTGTCGGCCGCAGTGGAAGTGCTGTCTGCGGATTTTTCGGCCGCGGGACGGGACAGGCCCAGCTTCTCTCGCAGCAAATTCTCGATGGTGGCGGCCACGTCGGTGTTCTCCCGCAGGAAGAGGCGGGCATTCTCGCGTCCCTGGCCGATGCGCAGATCGCCATAAGAGAACCAGGAACCGCTCTTATCGATGATCTTGTGCTCGACGCCAAGCTCGATGAGATCGCCCTCCCGGGAGATCCCTTCGCCATAGAGGATGTCGAATTCGGCGACACGGAACGGCGAAGAAACCTTGTTCTTGACAACCTTGACCTTGGTGCGGTTGCCGATGAATTTGTCGCCTTCTTTGATGGCTCCTATGCGGCGGATATCAAGGCGTACCGACGTATAGAACTTGAGGGCGCGGCCGCCGGTGGTGGTTTCGGGACTGCCGAACATGACACCGATCTTCTGGCGGATTTGATTGATGAAGATGAGGCAGGTTCCGGTCTTGGAGACGACGCCGGTCAGCTTGCGCATGGCCTGGGACATGAGGCGGGCCTGCAGGCCCATGTGGGAGTCGCCCATTTCGCCTTCCAGTTCGGCCTTGGGAACCAGGGCTGCCACCGAGTCGACCACCACCACGGCCAGGGCGCCGGAGCGCACCAGCATCTCGGTGATCTCAAGCGCCTGCTCGCCGGAATCGGGCTGGGAGAGCAGCAGGCTGTCGACGTCCACCCCAACATTCTTGGCGTACTCAGGGTCCACGGAGTGCTCGGCATCGATGAAAGCCGCCGTGCCGCCGTCTTTCTGTGCATTGGCGACGATGTGGTAGGCGAGGGTGGTCTTGACCGAGGATTCGGGTCCTAACACCTCGATGATCCGCCCGCAGGGGACCCCGCCCACGCCCAGGGCGGCGTCCAGCGCGATGCTGCCGGTGGACAACACCGGGATATCCATGACGGGAGTGCGGTCGCCTAAGCGCATGATCGAGCCCTTGCCGTACATCTTCTCGATCTGCGCGACGGCGTTCTCCACCGCCCGTGTCTTGTCGCCTGTGTCCTTTGCCTGAACGGCCATAGATGTTCCTCCGGTAGGGGATCGGTACGGGCAGTGGCGAGTATAACACCGACCCGTGCCCCTACTTTCGCAGATTATTCGTTTTCTGTCCAGTGGTTTCAGAGGGGCAGGAGCGCGACTGTAGCCCAGCGAAGCCGAGAAGGCAAGTTTCGTTTGACTTTCGTTGACTTTCGTGTTAGTTTTCCACTCCCATGGCCATGACCAGACGGCAGAAAGAGATTCTCGACTTCGTCGGCGCCTTCGTCAAAGAAAACGGCTATTCGCCCAGCCTCGAAGAGATCGCAGACGAACTGGGCTTGTCATCGGTGTCGACGGTTCACAAACATGTGAGTCACCTGCTCGAAAAGGGGCTGCTCCGGCGCGGCTGGAATCAAAACCGCTCTCTCGAGCCGGTGCGCTTCGAGCGCCGTCCCAGGGCGGCTGTCATCCCGCTGGTGGGCATTGTCGCTGCGGGGCGCCCCATCGAAGCCATCGAAGACGTGGAGACCCTCGAGATTCCAGAATCGTTCCTGGGACGGGGTGAGACGTACGCCCTGCGGGTCGCCGGCGAATCCATGATCGATGAAGGGATTCGAGACGGTGATTTCGTCATTGTCGAACGTCGGCGCAAGGCCCGCAACGGTGAGGTCGTGGTCGCCCTCATCGATGGTGAGGAGGCGACTCTCAAGACATTTCGCCAGGAGGGCGCCAGGGTACGGCTCATTCCTGCCAATAAGTCCATGAAGCCCATGGTGTTCGCGGCCCGGCGGGTGGAGATAACGGGTGTGGTCACCGGCGTGCTGCGCCATTTCGGCCGCTGACACGCCTGTCAGTGGGGTTGGCCGGAGAGAGTGTTGCCGGCTTCATCCGCGAGGATGAGCCGGTCTTCATCCATCGTGACCCGCAGTCGCCGCGTCTGGGGCAGTTGCCGCGTCCAGTGACCATCCTCGTTGAGATAGACGCCCTGCTGTGGAGTCAGAACCATGATGCCGTCGTCCATTTCATGGTGTCCTCTCTCGAAGCCGGCACTGGCCAGGTCGGGGTCGGACCCTTCGAACTCGAGGGCGTAACGCTCTCCCTGGATCATCAGATTCAGATGTCCGGGTGGCAACCCGCCTACCGCCGTCTCTGCCTCGAGCTTCCAGTTGCCGTCCATGACCGGTTCCAGGGGGGAGGGTGTGTGGGGGATCATGAATGCCACTGCCAGGACGCCGGTGAACGCGAACAGGTACCAGAGGGAGCGCAGCATGGACTGGCCGACCCGGGGAGCGACATAGGGCCTTTTTGTGGGAGTGCTCATGGACGGTTCGCTTCTGCCACGGCCGGCGACGGGGAATGAAGATGGGAGAGGCCCTGCCGTCCGCCGACCGGAGGACCTCTCCCGATGGGTCCCCTTGAGGGGGAACCCGTCGAAAAAGTTAGGGTCGCGGTCCCGGGAAGTCAACTGGGCTCCGAGGGTGAAAAAGAGGGCTTTCGGCCGTCTGGCGGGGGGCTGATGGTGAACGTCCGGCGGTGGATGGGGGTCGGCCCGAGGCGCAGGATGGCACGCCGGTGGTCGGCGGTGGGATAGCCCTTGTGGCGCTGAAAACCGTATCCCGGGTAAACCTTTTCGTACTGCTCCATGAGGCCATCGCGGGTGACCTTGGCCACCACCGACGCCGCGGCGATGGAGGCGGAGCGCCGGTCGCCGCCGATGAGGCTCTCCTGGGGAATGGCCAGGTCGGGAAGGCCCCGGGCATCCAGCAGCAGGTAATCGGGGGGATGCGGCAGGGCGGCCACGGCACGGGTCATGGCCAGGAGTCCGGCCCGATAGACATTGAGGCGATCCACTTCCGCCGGTTCGGCCCGGCCAACGCCGATCCCCAGGGCCAGATCCTGAAGCCGCACGAACATTTCCCCTCGCTGCCGAGGGGTAAGAACCTTCGAATCATCCAGCCCCGGCAGAATCGTCCCAGGGGGAAGAATCACGGCGGCGGCGATAACGGGTCCGGCCAGAGGCCCCATGCCGGCTTCATCGATGCCGGCGACGTGTGTCAGGCCCCTGCGCCACAAGGGTTTTTCGTGGCGCAGAAGCTCGAGTGCCCGCCGCCGGCTCTGCCGGCTTCTCTCGGCCTGACGCCGTGCCCGGGCCAGCAGAGCCTGAACCCCCCGGCGCGGGTCGCCGGAGAGATCACGAAGGACGCCGTCGGGCGCCGGTTGAGCCGAATCCGAGAACCAGCGGGCCCCAATCGCACTGACCGACATCTTCGCCATGTTCGTTCCCCGCCGGATGCTAACACCTTCCCCATGGGATGCGCCCTGCCCGCAAGAAAGGTGTGCCAGGTCGGTTGCGCGCTCCCTGATCCCCGCCTAGATTCGCCCATGCCCCACGCCGGCCGGCGGCGTGGCACCCTGGATGGAGGACCCCGTGCTCGCTCCCGAGAACGTCATGAAGACGTTGAAGCGGTTCATGCTCGTGGACGGCTTCGACGTGGTGATCGACTTTGAAAAGAGCTCCGGCTCGCGCATCGTGGATGCCCGCAGTGGCAAGTCCTTTCTGGATATGTTCACCATGGTGGCTTCCCACCCTCTGGGCATGAACCACCCGCGCCTCATGGAGGCCTCCATGCGCGAACACCTGGGGCGCATGGCTGTGAACAAGCCGTCCAATTCCGATATCTACTCGGCGGAGTTGGCCGAGTTCGTGCACAATTTCGCCACTCACGCGGCGCCGTCCTGGATGAAGCACCTGTTCTTTGTGAGCGGCGGCGCTCTGGCTGTGGAGAACAGCATCAAGGTCGCGTTCGATTGGAAGGTGCGCAAGAACATGTCCAGGGGAGTCAGCGGTGAAGTGGGCTCCAGGGTTCTCCACTTTCGTGAGTGTTTTCATGGCCGCTCCGGCTACACACTGTCCATGACCGACACCGATCCCAGCAAGACCATGTATTTCCCTAAATTCGACTGGCCGCGTATCGAGAACCCGAAAATGGCGTTTCCGTGCACAGGCGATGCTCTGGAGGCGGTGCAACAGGCCGAGGAGCGGGCCCTGGGACAGATCATGGCTGCCATCGCGGAGAACGGCGATGACATCGCGGCCCTGATCCTGGAGCCGATCCAGGGAGAGGGGGGCGATAATCATTTCCGGCCGGAGTTCTTCCGGGCTCTGCGCAAGATATGCGATGAGCATGCCATCTTCTTCATCCTTGACGAAGTCCAGACGGGGATGGGAATGACGGGCCGCTGGTGGGCCCATGAGCATGCCGGAGTCGAGCCCGATGCCATCGCGTTCGGCAAGAAGACGCAGGTTTGCGGGATTGCAGTGGGGCCACGTGTGGATGAGGTGCCGGACAACTGTTTTGCCAAGCCGTCCCGGATCAACTCCACCTGGGGTGGGAACCTGGTCGATATGGTGCGCTGCTCGCGCTTCATCGACGTGATCCGTGAGGACAACCTGATGGAGAACGCCGCTGCGCGGGGACGGCAGGCGCTGGCACGGCTGGGCGAACTACAGGCGGGCCGGCCCGGAGCCATGGGCAATATCCGGGGACAAGGCCTGTTGGTGGCCTTTGATCTCGCCGACCCGAGCCACAGGCCGTCCCTTCTGAGCAGAGCCTTCGAGAACGGGCTGCTCATCCTTCCGGCGGGAACCTCTTCCCTGCGTCTGCGTCCTGCTCTCAACGTCAGCGAGGCTGAAATCGATGAGGCGGTGGCGATTATCGGCAAGTCCCTGGACCAGGTGATGTAGCAACCCACCACCCTCATCGGCAGCGGCGCCGAAACGTCAGGGCGTGAGAGCTCCCGGCGGCAGTTGCCCGTCTGTCGGCTGCGGGCGCCTCAGGGCGGCCAGCAGGAGCTGGTGAATCCCCCCGAAGGCGCCGTTGGAGAGTACGGCGATGACATCGCCCCGGCGGCTGGTGGCGGCCAGGTCTCGGACAATGTCCGGCACCTTTCCAATATGCGCGGCAGCGGTGCCCTGGCGGCGCAGGTCCGCCGCCAGGCGTTTCGGGTCGAGACGGTCCCGGGCGGGGATGTTCTCGGCGTCATGCACTGCAGCGATGATGACCCGGTCGGCCGTTGTCAGGGCGGCGGTGTAGTCATCCTGAAAGACGGCCCGCCGGCTGGAATGGGTGCGCGGCTCAAACACAGCCACGAGGCGGGCACCGGCATGGCGCAGGCGCAGGCCGCGCAGGGTTTCGCGCACGGCGGTGGGATGATGGGCAAAGTCATCAACCACTGTGACCCCGCCGACGCAGCCCAGGATCTCCTGGCGGCGTTTTATGCCTTTGAAGTCGGCCAGGCCGTCGGCCAGGGTTGCGGCATCCACACCGAGGCCTGCGAGGACTTCCACCACCGCCGTCAGGTTGAGCAGGTTGTGGTTGCCCACCAGGGGGGAGCGGAACGTGCCGAACCGCTCGCCCTGGCGGCGGACGGCGAACGTCATGCCGTCGGGGCCCGCCTCCAGGAGGGTGGAGCGTGTTCCCGGGCCATCTCCCAGGCCGTACCAGGTGACGGTTGCCGGCAGGTCGTCAGGTACAGTGGCGCGCACGCCGGCATCGTCATGGCAGGCAAGCAGGCGCCCGTGGGCAGGCAGAAGCTGGATGAAGGCGCGAAACATTTCCCGCAGCGACTCAAGGTCGGGGAAGATTTCAATATGATCCAGTTCAACGCTGGTGAGGACCGCGATCTCCGGTTTGTAGCGCAGGAACTTGGGCTGGCGGTCGAAAAAGGCATTGTGGTATTCGTCGCCTTCCACCACGAACTCAGGGCCGCCACCCAGCCGGCTGGTTGCTGAGAAGTTGGCCAGGACACCTCCCACCAGGAATCCCGGATCCCGCCCGGCGGCATGCAGGGCCCAGGCCAGCAGGGCAGCGGTGGTGGTCTTGCCATGTGTTCCGGCGGCCACCACCGAAGTGTGCCCGGTGAGAAAGTGGTCCGCCAGGGCTGCGGCCATGGAAGTGACCGACAGGCCGCGATGCTCAGCCTCCAGTGCCTCGGGATTGTCCGGCCGGGCGATGTTTCCCACCACAACCAGATCGGGACCCCAATCCAGGTGGCCCGGGGAGTAGCCCTGGGCAATGTCGATGCCCCGGCGGGCGAGCTGTTCACTCATGGGAGGATAGACATTCCGGTCGGAGCCTCTGACCTGCCAGCCGGCGGCCTGGAAGAGGGCGGCCAGGGATCCCATGCCGGTCCCGCAGATCCCCACCAGATGGACAGAGCCCGTCATGGGGGGAAATCTATCATTTGCGCCCTTGACAGGCTTGAATACAGGCTGTACCTTCTTATTGCTATTGAGACGCAGTCTAGATTAGGAACATTCAAAGATTCAAATTGTGCCCATGAACTTTAAAAGTCCAGCCCCCCAGGCACCTTCCATGAAGGTGCCCCCCGCCGGGGAAGAAGAGGCCCAGTTCCGTGCCTTGCTGCGGCATGAGGGCCTGCGCATGACCCCGGAGAGGTCGGTCATCCTCTCGGAAATTTTCAAAATCGAGGGACATTTTCAACCGGATGATCTTCTGGTCCGTTTCCGCACCAACGGGGTCAGGATTTCCCGCGCGACCATTTACCGCACCCTGGACCTCCTGGTGAGTTGTGGCCTGGTGCGGCGGGAGACATTCGCCGGCGATGCCCATTATGAGCGGGCCCATCACGTCGAGGGGCACGCCCATCACGACCACCTGGTCTGTACCTCCTGCGGTGCGATCTTCGAATTCTACAACAGTGAGATCGAGCGTCTGCAGGAGGTGGTTTGCAGGGAGTTCGATTTTGAACTCCAAGGTCACAGCCACCAGATCTCCGGCCTCTGCGCCGATTGCCGCCGGCGTGCGGCCGTAGTCTGAAGGAGCCTGCGCCGTGGCCACAACTTCAAGCGTTACTCCGACCCCTGTCCAACCCCGGACCGAGCCCGCCTCCCATGACCTTGTGCTGGTGGGGAATCCCAACGTCGGCAAGAGCGTGCTGTTCGGCTGGCTCACCGGGACCTATGTCACGGTCTCCAATTATCCCGGCACCACGGTGGAGATCTGTCGCAGCCGCCTGTCCGTTGGCGCACTCCCGGGTTGGAGTGGCGGGCAGGCGGTGGACACCCCCGGGACCAATACCCTGATCCCCACCTCCGAAGATGAGAAGGTCACCCGGGACATCCTTCTGGACGGCAGCTATGGCGCCGTGCTGCAGGTGGGGGATGCCAAGAACCTGCGCCGCATCCTCTTCCTGACTGTGCAGCTTGCCGAGATGGAAGTCGCTATGACTCTTTGTCTGAACATGGGGGACGAGGCGGCCCGGCGCGGTGTGTCCATCGACCACCAGCAGTTGTCGGAGATCCTCGGCATTCCCTGTGTGCCGACCATCGCCGTGCGGCGGCAGGGCCTGCGCGAGATGAGTCGTGCCCTGAAGAACTCTTCGGTGCCGGCGTTTCGCGTGCGCTATTCCGAGGCGATTGAAGAAGGGATCGAGCGCACCATCGTCCTGCTGCCTCCGGCGCCCGTGGCGGCCCGTGCCCTGGCCCTCATGGTCCTGGCCGAGGATGAGACTCTGGCCGGCTGGCTGCACCGTAATCTGGATGACGCCGCCATCGCTCAGCTAGGTGAGATCAGCGCCGTCACCGCGCGGGCCTACGGTGAACCGCTGCGGGCGATTATCGGCCGGGAGCGCCTCACCTCGGTGGACCGGGTGGTGGCGCGGGTACTCACCGCCGGGCGCCCCCGCGAACTGGCATTGACCCGCTGGGTCGACCGCGCCACGGTGCACCCGGTCTGGGGGGCGCCGGTTCTCCTTGCGGTCCTGCTGGCGGCGTACTGGTTCGTAGGGGTTCTGGGTGCCGGCACCGCGGTGGACTTCATCGAGAACACCGTCTTCAACGGTTTCATCAACCCGGCCGTCATCGGTTTCTTCGACCGCTTTGTTCCCATCCCACTGGTGCGGGATTTCTTCGTCGGGGAGTATGGCGTGGTGACCATGGCTCTGACCTATGCCCTGGCCATCATTCTGCCCATCGTGGCCACGTTCTTCCTGGCCTTCGGGGTTCTGGAAGATTCCGGCTACCTGCCTCGTCTGGCGGTGATGGTCAATCGCATCTTCCGTCTCATGGGCCTCAACGGCAAGGCCGTCCTGCCCATGGTGCTCGGCCTGGGCTGCGACACCATGGCAACCATGACCACCCGTATCCTGGAGTCCCGCAAGGAGCGGATGATCGTCATCATCCTGCTGGCCCTCGGCGTGCCCTGTTCAGCTCAACTGGGCGTCATCATGGTGATGCTGGGCGGCCTGCCTCTCTGGGCCACCGGCGTGTGGTTGGGAACGGTCATCGGCACGATCTTCTTCGTGGGCTGGTGCAGTTCGCTGATCCTGTCCGGGGAGAGCTCCGACTTCATCCTCGAGTTGCCGCCACTGCGCTGGCCCCGTCTGGGAAATATCCTGCAGAAGACGCTGGGTCGCATGGAGTGGTACCTGAAGGAGGCGGCGCCACTCTTCATCCTGGGCACCATCCTGCTCTTCGTGATGGATCGGCTCCGGCTCTTGACCTATCTGGAACAGCTTTCGGCGCCGGTGATTCAGAGCTTTCTTTCCCTGCCGCCGCAGACGGCCGAGGTTTTCATCATCGGTTTTCTGCGCCGTGATTTCGGGGCCGCCGGTCTCCTTGCCATGAACGGCAAGGGCTTGCTGGACACCGTGCAGGTGGTTGTTGCCCTGGTCACCATCACCCTGTTCATCCCCTGTATCGCCAACCTCCTGATGATTATCAAGGAGAGGGGTTGGCGGACGGCCCTCATGATCTCTCTGTTCGTCTTTCCCTTTGCCCTGGTGGTGGGAACGGGCCTGAATTTCGCTCTCCGCGGGGTGGGGAGTCTGCTGTGAGCCGCCTGCCCCGTCACGCCGTGGCACCGGACCTGCCCCCGCCCAGGGAGCACCACCACCCGCGTCATCAGTGCCCGCTGTGTGGCTTTCGTTTCAGCGAGGGCAAAGAAGTTTGCGGTTCCTGCGGCCTGAGCGGCGGCTGCGAGGCGATCGGTTGCCCCCATTGCGGATACCAGTTTCCCCTGGAGTCGTCCATTCTGATGTGGCTGAGGCGCCTGACCCAGCGTCTTCTGGGTCGGAGCTCGCGACCCGCCTGAGGAGATCCCCATGTCCCACCCCATGAACGCCGCGCAGCAGCTCGAGGAGATGGCCGAGGAGATCTGGGCTCTCGACGAACGGGGGATGCACCTGCGTTCCCGCCTCGTGGGGGGCTCCCAGCTCGGCCAGGAACTGGCGGCTGCCACGCTGAAAGAGATGAGTCGGCAGGAACTGATCCGGGTGACAGATGCTGAGGTCCAC
>JAPUKF010000156.1 GCA_027295805.1 Acidobacteriota bacterium
GCATCAAAGAGACCATCACTCGTGGCAAGGAGTACATGGCTGCCGGCGCCGATTGCCTCTATCCCATAGGTGCCGGAGATCGAGACACCGTTTCACAGATCGTGGCGGGCACCGGGTCTCCCGTCAATATTTATCTTCGCCAGGGTGTGGCCTCCATGAGCGATCTGGAAGCAGCGGGTGTTCGCCGCCTCAGCCTGGGACCCAATCTTCTCAGAGCCGCCGTCCAAGCCATGCGCCAGGTCGCCGTCCAGATGCGCGGGCACGGCGGCTACGACACGTTCGGTGAAGACGTGATCACCAGTGACGAGATCAGAAAGATCGTCCGTTCACACAAGATGCCGGAGAGAAAAGATTAGCCGCGGCCGTTCCGACGCTTTCAGAATTTCACCTGACCCCGAGCGCGGCGCTCCAGGGGAAGCAGACTTGAATGAATGAAGTCATTGCGCGGCGTCGGCAGACCGGATTCCCTGCCCAGGCGCACCACGGCCCCGGTCCAGGCCTCCAATTCCGAAGGGCGACCGGCGGCCAGGTCACGCTGCAGGGACGCGGTGGCATCGGCGGGCATGTCGTCCAGAAACTTCATGGCGCGTGGGATGGTGTCCTCTTTGAGGTTGACGCCACGCACCCGGGCAAGATCATAAATCTCCTCCATGACCTCAGTGAGCAGCCCTCGGGTCTCGGCTACCTGGCGCATGACGCCCACGTTTGCGCGTGAGACGGCCCCCACGCCACCCACGGCCACCACGAAGATGAATTTTTCCCACAACGCCCGGTCCACATCCTCGGGAATCACCGCCCGGATGCCTGCATTCTCCAGCAGATCCCGCAGCCGCCGAATGCGTGTGCTGGTGGTGTTGTCAGGCTCCTTGAACACGATGGTGGGTTGGACACCCACGTGGGTGATCACACCCGGAGTGCTGATGCGGCTGACGATGCGTGCCAAACCCTTGAGGACACGCCCCGGTCCGAGGACCGCTTCCAGGCAAGTCGAAGTCTCGATGCCATTGAGCAAAGGCAGCACGAACGTGCTGGGCCCCAGCAGGCTGGCCAGAGCTGGTGTCGCCTGGGGCAGTTGCCAGGCCTTGATGGCAAGGAGGACAAGATCCACGGGAGCAAGCTGAGAGGCATCATGGGTCGCCCGCACCCTGTCCAGCTTGAAGTCGCCCAGCGGACTCCTGATCTGCAGGCCGGTGGTCGCCATGGCCCGGAGGTGCTCGCCCCGGGCCACAAATCCCACTTCTTCGCCGGCCCGGGCCAGACAGGCGCCAAAGTATCCACCCACACCGCCGGCACCGAAGATGGCTATACGCATGCAACCACTCTACAAGATCATCCGCATCCGGCGGCTACTTCGCGATGGGCCCGTGATATCCTGACATGTCGCTACAAAGGAGCATGCATCATGCCTGAAGCCGATACAGGTAAAGAAGCCAAGGATTTCCATGTGGACATCCCGCCCCGGAGCACGCCTTTCAACCTGAAAGGCTGCCACTCTCTGGATTGGGGCATGCAGAACCGCCTGGCGCGAATCTTTAATCCCGATTCAGGGCGCACCGTGATGCTGGCCATCGACCATGGCTACTTTCAGGGGCCGACCACGGGCCTGGAGCGCATCGACATCAATATCGTTCCCCTGCTCCCCTACTGTGACGCTCTCATGCTGACCAGGGGCATCCTGCGCAGCACCATTCCCTCAACCTTCACTCACGGGACCGTCCTGCGTGCCAGCGGCGGGTCCAGCATACTCAAAGAACTGTCCCATGAACGGATCGCGGTGGACATGGAGGATGCCTGCCGTCTCAACGTGGCGGCCATGGCCGTCCAGGTCTTCATCGGCGGCGAGGGAGAAGCCCAGTCCATCAATAACATGACCCGCCTGGTGGACCTGGGGAACCGTTACGGGATTCCGGTCCTGGCCGTGACCGCCGTGGGCAAGAAGATGGTCCGGGATGCACGCTACTTCCGCCTGGCTTGCCGTATCTGCGCCGAGCTGGGCGCCCACTTCGTCAAGACCTACTACGTGCCCGAGGACTTCGAGACGGTGACAGCGTCCTGCCCAGTGCCCCTAGTGATGGCCGGCGGCAAGAAACTGCCGGAGCTCGATGCCCTCACCATGGCTGCCAACGCCGTGAGTCAAGGTGCCTCCGGCGTGGACATGGGTCGCAACATCTTCCAGTCCGACGCCCCGGCGGCCATGATTCAGGCAGTCGGCAAGGTCGTCCATGAAAACATGGCGCCGGCGGACGCTCTCGAATATTACAAGTCACTGAAAAACAGGTAGGGTCCCTCCCCAACGAACACTGAGATGAAAAAGGGGTGGGTGCCGGCTGCAAAATGGGGATTTGGGGGAGAATTCCGGGGCATTTCGACCAGAGGGGGATTTCCCCCACACATTTCCCGCGGACTCCGCCGGCCCACTCCCGGGGAAACTTGCTCGGCCATGAGCCTTGCCTAAATTCAATCCTGGGAGGCCGGGCATCAACCGGGGAGCCACACCATGCCCAGGGCAGACAGGCGGAGACGGAGCGGCGGATTTACTCTTATTGAGTTGCTGATCGTTGTGGCCATCATCGGGCTTCTGGCCTCCATCGCCATCCCCGTCTATGCCCGTATGATAGAAAAATCCAATCGCAATGCCTTCGTCGCCGACGCCAATATTCTCTATGACGCCTTCCAGCAGTTCTATAACGATAACTCCAGGTTCCCCTCGGAAGGCGGCACCGAACCCCTGGATGTCACAACTCTGGCGCCCCTGACCACACAGAACTACCTCAGCGAAGCTGCCGCCGCTTCTTTTCTGCGCAAACAGCAGAATAACCAGATCCTTATCTATATAGCACCCGATATCAACGGCGCCGATTCGGACGTCCTCATGGCCATGCGCCCCAAGTACAACCCCACAGAGTTGATTTATATCTTCTATACGGATCTCCTGGACGACTCCTACGGCCCTCTGGACGGAGTTTATTTTTATCGGGATGGACAGCTGGTGCGGGTGGATGAGGTGGAGAGTTGACCGAGCCCGCCATCCCCCGGAATCAGCAACTCCCCGTGCCCGCGGTTTCATCGACCCACGACGGTCCCTCGGCCTCCAGCGACCATGCTGCGCTCCACGCAACCGACTCCCCCATAGAACCAGCGGGATCCGCCAGCGCTAAGTCTCCGGCTGCAATTGTCTGCCCCCTCACTGAGACACAAGCCCGTGTTGAAAGCAGCCTGGACGAGCTCATCGCAAATCTGCCTGAAGACCCCGAGGCGGCCACGGCCCATACCGCAGTTGCTCTGGAATTACGACCGCAACCGGAGCTCCTTCGCGCTCTCCATCTCCTGGCCAGACCGGGAACGGCACAACCACTACGGGGAGAGCTCCTGCGCAAGCTGGTTCTCTTGAGCCTGCTGGTGGATAAGCACCTGCGGGAACTCACTCGTTCATCCTGCATCGAGCCTCACTCCCTTGGGGTTGCTTCTCGCTCCATCACAACGCTCATCGAGCTTGTCAGCGCCTTGCGCCAGGAATTCGGCACCCGGATTCTGGAACTCCATCATCACGACTCTCAGCAGTTCAATGGACTCCTGCGCGCCCTCATGCCGGCCACGGATCGCCTGCACTCATATGGCCTCCTCATTTCCATGCTGGAGCCTCTTGCCAGGGAAGCTGCGGCCGGCCGCGCGGACAAGATCGTATACCTGCAGCGGCATGAGGCGGACCTGTTCACGTCGGCTCTCAATCGTGATCACGAGACCGGCCCGGCCGGCCGGGTCATCCTGGACACGGTGGCATTGCGCTGCGGGCTGCAGGAGGCGCTGGAAGAATGGAACGAGCTGGCCCAGAGCGCCCCCGCACATCCCGACTCTCCTCACCAGCAGGATTCAAAAAGAGAGAGCCGTCGCCAGGAGATGCTGGCGCGGTTGCGCGTGGGCATGTCCATTTACAATGTCCTGCTGGAGAGAATCCAGTACCAGCAGAGCGCCACCCTCTCACAGGGCGACAAAGCCTCATTCGATCACATCTCATCGGCCCAGCGCTTGCTCTTCGCCGTCTATTCCCAGATTGTGGGAGTCGTGCGCAACCCCGATCCCATCAACCAGCAGAGAGAAGACGAGGTGGACAGCGCGCTGCAGGATTTCTTCACAGAAGCCGCGGCGGCCGAAGAGAATGCCTCTGAGAGCCAGACTGAAGAAGAAGTCTATCTGGAGGCGCTGACCAGGATGCGTGATGAGGAGCAGGGGCATGCTCAGGTCACCATGACCACCGGCATCGACCCACGCAAACAAAGACGCCGCCGCCAGATCCTGCTGGCGGCCACGGCATTTCTTGCCGTCATCGCCGTAGGCGTCAACATCGCACTCTGGAAAACAGGTTCACACGCCCATGAGCCCATCCTGGATGAATTCGCAGCAGCCATGCCCCTTGACACGGCCGCCAGGATGGGACCTGCCATGTACGCAGAGATCCCGGCCTTCAACTGGAATGCCATGGACCTGGAAGAACGAACCAGAAGAGTCGATCTCCTGGGAGAGCTTGCCGCTGCACGCGGTTTTCACGCGGTCATTCTGGTGGATGAGAGCCGCACAGACCTGGCCCACTGGTCACGTGAAGATGGTGCTGTCCTGACTCCCGCCGGTTCCGCCCTTCCCGATTGACGCCCCCAACAGGTAGATTGAACGGGACTCGCCACATCATGAGTCCGAACCGACCCCATGAGGACTTTCAGCCATGAATTTGTCAACACGCCTCAGAACCGTCCGCAGGATCACATCTCTCATGGCATTCCTCCCCTGCTTTGCCGCCCCCCCAGGCCCCCCCACGG
>JAPUKF010000157.1 GCA_027295805.1 Acidobacteriota bacterium
GGGGGGGGGGGGCCGGGCGGGCGGGCCGCGGGGGGGCGGCGGGGCGGGGGGGCGGGCCCGGCCGGGACCGCGGTCACCATCCCGGAAGGCGAGAGAATCGTCAAGCTGGAGCTGGACGATGGTCACGCTCTCATCCTGGAACTGCTCGGGGGCGCCGGCAATCTTTTTCTGATCTCACCGGCTGGAGTTGTACAGACCGCACTGCGCCAGGTGAAGCGGCCGGGCGGCGCCCTCTCCGTCGGCCAGGCCTGGCGGCCGCCGGCGGACCCGCGCGGGCGAGAACCTGTGGGCCCCAGGGCCTGGGAGAGCCTGGGGCGGTCGGCCACGCCCCGCGGCCCGGGCCTGGGCGCGGTCCGGGCCACGGCTGATCTTGAGGCGCTAGACGAACAGGCGGCGGCCTCCCTGGTGGTCTGCTCAGATGGGAAGCGGTCGGCGCCGGCGGTTTTCGAGGCGGCGAGATTCCTGGGTGACGCGGTCCTGCGCCGCGCCTGGCTGCGGGAGCGGCATCTTCTGGCGACACAGCGCCTGGCCGACTGGCGCCGGCGCCTGGCGCGGGAGGGCCGCCGTCTGGCGCGCCTGGAGGAACGCCAGGAAAAGGAAGACAGGGAGGCCCGTGGGGATCTGGGCTTGCGGCGCAAAGCCGAGGCGCTGGCGGCCGGTCTTCACAGGGTCAAGCGGGACGGGCTCACGCTGCAGGTGCCGGATCCCTACGGGGCGCCGGGTTCCAGCGTAGCCATTCAGCTCAACCCGGGGGAGTCGCCGCGGGCGGCCATGGATCGGCTTTTTCATCGCGCCGGCCGCCTGGAAAGGGCACGGGAGAAAATCAGCCGCAACATGTCCGTGACACGGCAGAGGCGGGCGGAGGTGAGGAGGCTGGCGCGGGGAGCGGAGAACCTGACCCGGGAGGCGGATCTGACCCAGGCCGTGGGCTCGGCTCCCCCATGGCTGCGTGGCGAGAGCCCCCGCCAGCGCCGTGTTCCGCCGCCCCTCTCCAGGGGGAGATCCGGGCGCCGTGGCGGAGACCCCCGTGAGCGCAAGGTGCGGCGCTACCAGTTGCCGGGTCCATGGACCCTCCTCGTGGGGGGGCAGGCGGATGTTAACGATTATGTTAGTTTTCGCCTCGCCGCGCCTGCCGACTTCTGGCTGCACGCGGCCGACTATCCCGGGGCGCACGTGGTAGTCCGCAACCCCCGCCGCCTCAAGGATCCCCCGCCGGACGTTCTGCGTCGTGCGGCCGAGGTCGCGGCCTGGTTCAGCAAAGCCCGCGGCCGGGGGCCGGTGGATGTCCGCTGGACCCAGGCGCGTTACCTGCGCAAGGGCAAGGGGATGCCGGTGGGGATGGTCCTTCTGCCCCGCTTCTCCACCCTGACTGTGAAGGCCGCTGCCCCGCCCCGTCTTCCGGAGTTCTGAGACGCTTGAATCGACCCCCTGGCGCACTTATGTTGCATTTTGACGGTGATGGGCGACCCCCGGGGAGACGGGCCGTCCGGCGGGAGGATGTGGCATGACCGCCCAGCAGGAATATCAGATGGGGGGGAGGAAACACTGGGGCAGCCTCGCTGTTGCGGCCGGCGGTGTGGCCGCTGTCGCGGCAGCCTTCATGGTGGCTCATCCCTGGGGGCTGTGGCTGTCGGCCGGTGGCGGTGCCGCGGTCCTGGCTGGTTGGGCATCGGGGGGCCGGCGCCGCCGGGGTGAGGAACTGCAGCGGGAGAAAAGGCAGCACCTGGCAGCGCAGCAGCAACTGACGATCCTGGAGCAGCGCCTGAGGAGGACCCAGGCTGAGTTGAGCCGTATCCATGGAGTGCTGCGGGATCAGGTGCAAGTCCTGGTGGACGATGGCGAAAAACGCTCCGAGCAGGCGCAGGTCCTGGAACAAGCCACCAGCGAGATGTCCTCCGGGCTGCAGGAAGTGGGCGGTTCCATCGAGCATCTTTCCAGTTCCACCGAAGAGACCAGTTCATCGGTGTTCGAGATGGTGGCAACCATCGAGGAGGTGGCCCGACATATCGAGGGTATGGTCGGTCAGGTCAATGAAACAGCCGCCTCCACGACGTCACTGGTCGAGACCATCAAGGGCGTGGATGCCAGTGTCGACGGGCTGCAGGCGTTCGTGACGGAGACCTCCGGCACCATGGAACAGGTGACCGCAGCCATCCGCCAGGTGGAAAGCCGCACGTCGGAGAGCAACCTCCTCTCCGACCAGGTCGCCGCCGACGCAGAAGAAGGGATGAAAGTCGTGCAGCAGACCATCGAGGGGATGGAGCGAATTAGTGGCTCCGTGGGGGAAGCCGCCGACGCCATCGCCCAGCTGGGCAGGCGCAGCCAGGAGATGGGTAGCATCCTGAACGTCATCGATGAAGTCGCTGAGCAGACCAATCTACTGGCCCTCAACGCCGCCATCATCGCGGCACAGGCGGGGGAGCATGGCAAGGGATTCGCCGTTGTCGCCGATGAGATTCGCGGGTTGGCGGAGCGGACCGGCAGTTCAACCCGCGAAATTTCTTCGCTCATCGAATTCTTCCAGCAAGAGGCGGGGCGGGCACGTCAGAGCATGGAAGACGGCTCCCGGCAGGTGGAGGCAGGTTCCTCTCTGACCGGGCGTGCCGGCCAGGCCCTGACCAAGATCCTGGACTCGGCGCGGGAGTCCTCCCGGGTGGCCGGTGAGATCGCCCGCACCACCCAGGAGCAGGGTCAGGGAGCCCAGATTGTCGTGGCGGCAGTGGAGCGGCTGAAGGAGATGGTTGCCCAGTTGTCGGCCATCACCACCGAACAGACGGAGCGCTCGGAGTCGATCATGGGAACGGTGACGCGCATGCGGGGCCTGAGTGAGCAGGTCAAGCGGGCCACCATGGAGCAGGCCAAGGGGGGCCGGCTCATCACCGAGGCCATCCGGTCCGTGACCGACAGCGTGGGTTCCATTCACCAGGCCACTCTGCGCCAGGATAGCGAGAATGAGCGGGTCGCTGACGCCCTTGGCACCTTCCGCGCCATAGGCGCGGAAAACCATGTCTCCATGGACCAGGTCCTGCGCACAACCCTGGAGATCCAGGAACTCCTCAAGACTCTGTCTGCTGCCGATGCGGCGCCACGTTGAGCGTGGAGCCCTTCGGGGAGGTAGAATCCACCCGTGTTCGCCCGCCGCGAAGACCTGGCCGCTCTCCTGGACGCCACTCTCCTGCGTCCCGATGCCGGCGATGAAGATGTGGTGAAACTGGCCGGGCAGGCACGCCGTGATGGTTGCGCCGCAGTCTGCGTGGCCCCGCAGCGGCTCCCCGCGGTGGCTCGGATCCTGAGGGATTCCGGCACCTTGCTCGCCTCCACGGTCTCCTTTCCGGCCGGCAATTCAACCCTGGCCACCAAGACCTTCGCCGCACTGGAAGCCTTGCGGCTGGGAGCGCACGAACTGGACGTGGTCTGCGATCTGGACAGCGTCCGACGGGGTGATATCAACGCCCTGGAAAAAGAGATGGGAGAGTTGATGGCCCGCACCCCGGAGGCGGTGCACAAGTTCATCATCGAGCTGGCCTGGTTGCCCGCGCCTGCCTGGCGGCACCTGGGCAAGGCCCTCCGCCGCCTGCGGCCAGCCTTCGTCAAGACCGGCACCGGCGTCAACGCCGGCCCGGTCACCGTGGAACAGGTCCGCCGGCTGAGGGACGTCACCGGCGATGATGTGGCCATCAAGGCCGCCGGTGGGATCAACACTCTCCAGGGGGCGTTTGAGCTGGCCCGGGCCGGTGCTGCCCGTCTGGGAAGCAGCGCCGCCGCGGAATTGCTGGCGGCGTGGGACCTTCGCCGGTGAAGCCGGGTTGCCCCAGTGGCGAGAGTGCCCCTAAGATGGGCATCCCCGGATGTTCCCCACGGGAGCATCGTCGCCGCCGAAGGGTGCTGCCGTGAAGAATATCCTCAAGCTGGTCCTGGGTTTCGTTCTCGCCGGCGTCCTTCTCTGGTGGTTTTTTCGGGACGTGGATCTAAAATCCGTGGCGCATGCCGTGGGGGAAGCCCGCTGGGGATGGTTGGGCGCGTGTCTGGCTCTGACCCTTCTGCAGTTTCTTGTTCTGGCCTGGCGCTGGCGTCTGCTCCTGCAGCCCCTAAATCGGGGGATTCCCATCCGGCTTCTGGTGGCCTTCGTTCTCGCCTGTTATGCCGTCAGCTTCTTCCTGCCCGGTAGGCTGGGCGATTTGGTGCGTCGCGC
>JAPUKF010000158.1 GCA_027295805.1 Acidobacteriota bacterium
CCGGGAGCCAAGAGGCGTGCCGTCATCGAAGAAGGCCCTCTTGTACCAGGCGCCATCCCACGCCTGTTGCTCCAGTGCGGAGGTCAGTGCGGTTGCCGCCTGGTCCCAGCGGGAGCTCCGAGCTGCTTCTCCGCGCGCGTCGGCGACGTCGGCGAAAGCGTTGAGAAGAGGCACCAGGAACCATCCCAGCCAGACGCTCTCACCCCGGCCGGCATGGCCGACGCGATTCATGCCGTCATTCCAGTCCCCGGTGCCCATGAGAGGCAGGCCGTGGCTGCCCACCGCCAGGCTTTTCTCCAGGGCACGGGCGCAATGCTCGTAGAAGGTGGCGCGATCTTCCGATTGACGCGGGGAGAAATACGACTCCTGCTGATTGTCCTCAAGGGCCGGGCCTTCAAGCCAGGGAATCTCCTGGTCAAGAACAGATTCATCACCGGTTGCCCGGATGTATTGCAAGGCGACGTAAGGCAGCCAGAGGAGGTCATCGGAGATCCTGGTGCGCACGCCCCGGCCACTGGGCGGGTGCCACCAATGCTGGACGTCACCCTCAGGAAACTGGCGTGCCGCGGCCCGCAGCAAATGCCGGCGAACGGCCTCGGGTTGCGCCACAGTCAGGGCAAGGTGATCCTGGAGTTGATCTCGGAAGCCATAAGCGCCCCCCGCCTGGTAGAACGCCGACCGGGCCCGGATACGGCAGGAAATTGTCTGGTAGAGAAGCCAGCGGTTGAGAAGGAGGTCCATGGAGGGATCGGGTGTCCTGACCTGAACGGTTCTCAGAACGCGGTCCCAGTTCTCCCGGACCGTCGTGAGAACGGTGTCGCAATCGGCATCCCGGAAACGACGCACCAGGCGGCGTGCATCTTCACGGTCCTTTCCCTGTCCCAGCAGGAGGGTCAACTCGGTGCGCTCTCCCGGCCCCAGTTCAACCATCGCCTGCAAGGCGGCGCAGGGATCCAGGCCGGCGCCTGCCTTCCCCGACAGTTCACGGCCGCGCTCCAGGGATGCGGGGTGGGCGAGACTTGCGTTGCGGCCCAGAAACTCGAGCCGATCGGCGGTCCACGAGGACTGGTGCCCGCCCAGGTCGGCGAAGGCGACGCGGCCGGAGAACTCACCGTTGAACGCGTTATAGGCGAAGATAGCCCGGGTCTCAGGATCGGATTCGGTGGTCATGAAGGGGGCCGATTTGCCCCTTTCCACGCCAAGCACCCATTCCAGGTAGGCGGTGACGGAGAGGCGGCGGGCATGCTGGGATCTGTTTTCAATGGTCAGACGGGAAATCTTGATCGGCTCATCAGGTGGCACCAGTTGCACCAGGTCCAGGTGTATACCGTGGGCGGTGTGTTCGAAGCGGCTGTAGCCTTGCCCATGCCTGATGACATAGGCGCGATCTTCATCACGGATGGGCAGGCAGGTGGGGCCCCAGACGATGCCGGTGTCTTCGTCCCGCAGGTAGAAAACTTCGCCGGGCGGGTCGCTGACAGGATCGTTGGACCAGGGTGTCAGCTTGTTCTCCCGGCTGTTCATGGACCATGTGTGCCCCGCCCCAGATTCGGAGGTGATGAAGCCGAAGTTGGAGTTGGCCACAACGTTGATCCAGGGAGCCGGAGTTTGTTGTCCCCTGCCCAGTACGGTGACGTACTCGCGTCCGTCCGGGGTGAAGCCGCCCAGGCCATTGAAGAACTCGAGATCCAGATCCGGTGCGGCCGTCGTTGGCGGTGTCACCCCGATTGTCCCGGCAGGATGGGGCACCGGCCCCGGCCGCGTCCGTTGCAGGCGAACCACCTGCTCGGCAAGGGTGCCACGGCTGGCCAGGATCACGACCCGGGCCGCCGCCCGGAGCAGGCCCAGATCCTCAGCCGGGAGAACATCAGCCCGCAGGACATAGACCTCGCCATGGCCGCCATGTGTCTCATGGCCTGTGGCCGACTGGCTGGCGCGCACCATGGATTCCAGGGATTCCTGCAGATCCTTGACGTAGGAAGTTGCCTTGGCGTTGAGGATCACCAGGTCGGCTGAAATCCCCTTCAGGCGCCAGTACTCATGGGCGCGCAGAAGCTGGCGCACGATCTCGCACTCTTCTTCACGCTCGATGTGCACCAGGGTGATGGGCAGATCGCCTGAAATCCCGTAGGCCCAGAGTCCCGAGTGGCCGGCGCGATTGGCGGCCAGGACCTGGCCCGGGGCTCGCAGGGTGCGATCGCTGTAGATGAGCCTGTTGGCCAGGCGCTGGAAAAGATGTGCCTCGTCCTGGGTGATGCGCAGGTGGTGAAGCTGAACCTGGGCGTGCATCCAGGTCAGCGAACTCTCGCGAGCGAAGGTTGTAGGCTGGCGGTACTTTTCAGCCAGCTCAAGAGCTTCCGAGCGGGATGAAGCCACCGCCGTGGTGAACACCAGCCGCACCGTTTCGCCTGCAGGAATGGCGAGCCTGTAGCGCAGGCTGAAAATGGGATCCAGGACTCTGCCGGTGGTCATGGAGAGGCTGCCACCTCCGGTCACCGAGAGAGGCGCGCGGATTTCGCGGCCGCGGCCGAGAAACTGGGCGCGGCTGCTTTCGTATTCCACGTTGCCGCACTGCATCCCCTCCACTGCGGCCACGTGGGCGAGCCAATACTCAGGGTCGTCGGAAGAGCGCGGGCGGCGGGTGGCCAGCAGGGTTTCCATCTCGGATTCGAACTCGGTTTCCACGAAGAGATTGGAGAAGCTCGGATGGGCTTCATCGGCGCCCTGGGATGTCAGGACCACCTCTCCATAGGAAGTGAAGTCGATTTCCCGCAGCTCGTCTTCAAGATTGGTCACCGTGACCCGGCGAAGTTCGGCATTGTCCTGTGGCGAGACGATGATCTCGAGCTCGATTTTCAGAGACTGATCGCGCTGGGTGATCCTGGCCCTGTCTTCCGAATAGACCACCTGGTAATCATCCATTTCGATCCCACTGGGCTGAAAGCCGGCGGACCAGACAGCCCCGCTGCCCGCATCACGCAGGTAGATGTAAGTCCCCCAGCAGTCGCGGGTGATGTCTTCGCGCCAGCGGGTGACGGCCAGGTCATCCAGCCTGCTGAAGCCTGAGCCTGCCGCCGTAACCATGACCATGTAACTGCCGTTGGAGAGGAGATGGGTCCGGGGCGTGATGTCGTGGGGTGACTCGAACCGCCGCAGGGTGGGTGGGACGAAGCTGCGGACATGGGCCGCCTCCTGGACTTCTTCGCCGCGGGGTCTGACCACGGCCACGGCCCGCGGGGTGCGCTCCTGCAGCAGCAGCGCCGAAGCCTCCACCAGGGGGTGGGAGTGGAATCTCTTCTGGGTCAAACCGTCATGAACGATGTTGCCCATGGAGATCAGGGTCATGGCCTGGTGGTGGGCCATGTAGGTGCGGACAACGGCAACCCGGGCGTCTTCCGGCAGCCGGGTCGGCGTGTAATCCAGGGCGTCGTAGAAGCCGTAGATTCCCTGGCCCCCGGCCAGGCGGATCTGGGAAAAGTTATCCAGGGCTGCCCGGGGGTCGACCATGGCGGCCAGGGCAGTGGCATAGGGCGCCACCACCACGTCCTCAAAAAGCCCCCGTTTCAGTCCCAGGCCGGGGACTCCAAAGTCGGAATACTGATAGGTGAGGTTCATGTCGCGCACGTTGTAGGCCGACTCGGAAACTCCCCAGGGGATGCGGCGCTCAGCGCCGTAACGAATCTGTCGTCCCACCACCAGGCGGCAGGAAAGTTCCAGGATGCTCCATTGGGGCTGCTGCATGACCAGGAGAGGCATGAGGTATTCAAACATGGACCCCGACCATGAAATCAGGGTCACGCCGCCGCCCACCGGAGTCAGGGCTCGTCCCAGGAGGAACCAGTGGCGGGGAGAGACGTCACCCTTGGCGATGGCCATGAAGCTGGCCAGCCTGGCCTCCGAAGCCAGAAGATCGTAGGTGCTGGCATCGAGGGCGTTGTCGGCCATCCGGTAGCCGATAGAGAACAGCTTGCGCGAGACGTCATAAAGGAAGCGACAATTCATGGCCTGGGCCATCTGCTCGGCCTGCAGCGCCATGGCGGAGAGCCGGTGGTCCAGATCCGTCCGTTCCGGTGGCCGGGTGGCGGAAAGATCCCGGATGGCGCTGCCCACGCAATTCCTGACGCGCATGGCCCATGCCACTATCTGGGGCCGGGGTTGTCCGGCCGCCGTGCCGGCCAGGGTACGGGCGATGTCCAGGAGATTTTCGGCCTGAATTGCCAGGTCCTCCAGGCGCCGGGTCCACTCCGATTCCGTCGCCGGTGTGTCCTCCAGGAGATCCGACAGCTTGCGGGCGCTGTCATGGAGTTGCTCCAGCGTGACGGTCTGGGTGCGAGGCAGGTTTTCTGGTTGCTCCGTGACCTCCCCCAGGAGGGTGACGGCATCCCGGATTCCTGCCAGGGAATCGGGCCGAAAAAGCGGGCGACCCATGAGTTGCCGGCAGCCCTGGGCCAGGGCCATCAAATGGCCCGCCAGGTTGCCGCTGTCCACGGTGGAGATGTACATGGGCTCCAGGGGCTCGAGGCTGCGGGTGTCATACCAGTTGAAGAAGTGACCGCGATGGCGCCGCAGACCGGTCATGGTGTTCAGGGTGGCTTCGAGGCGATCCACCGTGTCCAGGACTCCCAGCCAGCCAAAGTCATGAGCGACCAGGGTGCCGAGAAGATAGAGGCCCATGTTGGTCGGGGAGGTGCGGTGTGCCACCACCGGCTCGGGGTCTTCCTGGAAGTTATCCGGCGGCAGCCAGTTCTCTTCGCGCGTGACAAACGTCTCGAAGAAGGCCCATGTGCGGCGGGCGATCAACCGCAGCTGGTTCTTTTCCCCGGCGGAGAGAATTGTGGCCTCGGAGACTCTCCGGGGCAGACTCATGCGCCAGGCCACAAGGGGCGAGAAGATCCATAGCAGCACCAGGGGGATCGCCAGCGGCCAGGCCGAAGGCTTGAAGCTGAGGCTCAGGATTCCGGCCGGCACCGCCAGGTAGAGACCGCCACGCAGGTGCCCGTAAAAATTGCCAATCCCCGGCTCGATGCCGTGTGCCGTATGGGCAGTGGTCACCCACTCGAGCAGATGGCGCCTGCTGACGTAGAGCCTGAAGAGTGTGCGCACGATTGCGTCCACCATGGACCAGGCCTGGTGAGCCAGCATGGTGATGGCCAGGACAACCTGCAAGGTGGCCGAGGAGATATCCCGTCCCACGGCACGCAGGTAGCTGCGCTTGGAGAAGCCCTGGCGCCGCGGCAGCAGTCCGTCCAGGACCGGGATGGCGGCGGGGACCACCGCGGCGCCCAGAAAGAGCGCGGTCCAGAGGAGAGGCGGGACCACGGGCAGGCACCAGGCGGCCACCAGGAGGAGAAACGAAGCAGGGGGAGAGAGGCTGCGGCGCATATTGTCCAGCATCTTCCAGCGGCCCTGCAGGGGGATGGACGTTTTCTGCCTGTGGCCCGCGCTGTCACGGGCGTGACCCAGGTTCCAGGGCAGCAACTGCCAGTCACCCCTTACCCAACGATGAGTGCGGCGGGCGGCGACCACATAATTGGTGGGAAACTCCTCGAACAGATCCACATCGGTTACCAGCCCCGCCCGGGCGAATAGACCCTCGAAAAGATCGTGGCTGAGAAGGGTGTTGTCGGGGACCTTGTCTTTCAGGGCCGCTTCGAAGGCGTCCACGTCGTAGATGCCCTTGCCTGTATAGGAGCCCTGCTCGAAGAGATCCTGGTAGACATCGGAGATGGCGGCAGCATAGGGATCCATACCGCCGGGCCCGGAGACGATCCGCTGGTAGGTGGTGCTTCCCGGCCCCGTGGGGAGAGAGGGTGTGATGCGAGGCTGGAGAATGGCGTATCCCTCCACAACCCGGCCTTCTTCAGGATCAAAGACGGGCTGGTTGAGGGGGTGGGCCATGGCACCGATGAGGCGGTATGCGGTTCCCTTGGGCAGGCGCGTATCGGCGTCCAGGGTGATGACAAAACGCACGTCCTGAGGTGCGACGGGAGGATCCTGGTTCAGGGGCATGAAGGAGGTGTCGGTGGCGCCCCGGAGCAGGCGGTTCAACTCATGAATCTTGCCGCGTTTCCGTTCCCAGCCGATCCATTTGCCTTCCTGCGGGTTCCATCGGCGGCGGCGATGGAAGAGAAAAAACCTCTCTTCGCTACCCCGAGGACCCGGATACAGGTCGTTCAGCCGTGCCAGGCCCGCGGCCAGCTCCTCCAGAAGCTCTTCATCCCCGGGCATGAGTTCCTGGGGCGCGTCCACCCAGTCGGTCAGGAGGGCGAAGTGGAGATGGCCTTCGGGGTTGGCGAGGTAGTGAACCTGGAGCCGCTCAAGGGACTCCTTGATATCTGCTTGCCGCGTCAACATGGTTGGAACCACCACCATGGTGCGGAGCTCAGGCGGTATGCCGTTGATCAGGCTCAACTTGGGAAGGGGCTTGGGCGGGACGATGACCGCCACCAGGCGATGGACCAGGGCGACGGCCATGTCCGACGCGGGAATGAGGCCGGCCAGAGCCAGGAAGATCAGGCTCCAGGGCCCGGCACCGGCCATCCCGGTGAGGATGAGGGGGGCCGCCAGGAAGAGAGCCGTGAAGCTGATGATACCCCCCAGGTAGCCGCTGATGGCGTGGTTTCTCAGGACGCGGCGGATGCGGACATGGGGGGGAATGCGGTAGTCGAGAAGTTTTTCGAAATCCCACTTGCCGCGGCCCACCAGGTAATAGCCCGGGTCCTCGTCGGCATGGCCCACGGTGCTGAGGAATGATGCTGAGGTCCCGCCCGGGCCGTGTTCCGCCTGGTCGCTTTCTGCTTCCACCGGGGCCTGGGAGTTGGCCCGGGCCGCCGCTTGAGCCAGGTCGAGCGCCTGCTGTGCCACCTGGACTTCTGAATAAGCCGAACCCCGTGCCAGCAGTTCCACCTGAGAGCGGTAGAGATCCCGGGTCGGGAAATCCATGTTGTCGTACACCTGGACCGTCCGCAGGATCTCGTCCACCACGCTGACGTCTTCGAAGAAGTCCAGCCAGTCCAGGGAAGACATCCAGCTCATGCTGGTGATGATGTTCTGGACCGTGACGTTGGTGGCGGTCTGGGTCTGATGCTCCCGGGTCACGACTTCGTTGGCGTTGGTCCCCTGGGACGCCAGGCGCTGGTTCAGCCAATCCAGGGCCGGCATGATGGAAGGGTCCTGGTCGCGCAGGCGCTGGACAAGCTGCACCGCGAAGGCATCGGAGAGAGGGGCGTCGCCCAGTGGGCCCAGCACCTCCTCCGCGCTCTCTGCTCGCCGTTCGCTGAAGCCCAGAAGCCGGTCCGCCAGTTCGTCGGCCCTTGCCCTGGCCTGGCGAGCCCGGATGGCCGGCTCCATCAGGCGCCGCAGGTTCTCCAGGAGCACGACCCGCAAGTGGATCGCGATGGCCCAGAGCTCACCGATCGCGAAGGGCTGAACACCTTGATAGGCGCGCACGAACCGTTCCAGGGTGTCCTTGGCAAAGCGGCTGTCTGTGTGGGCCATGTAGGCCCAGGCCAGACCATAGACCAGGGGATAGCCGGCAAGATGGCCCTGGGAAATCTTGGGAAGCAGGCGGTAGTAGCTTCCGGGAAGATGGTCGCGGATCTCCCGTCGTTGCTCATCCACGACGTGGAAGTTATCCAGCAGCCATTCTTCCGCTGGTGCTATCTCGCCCTTCTGGTGGACGGTGGCGACGATGTTGTCATAGGCCAGGTGAAGAACCCGGCCATTCTCGCGGACGCGAGGGAGCAGGCTCTGGACGGGGGAAGGCCGCTCGGTGGGGCGCTGGGCCCTGGCCAGACTCCTGGCGTGCTGCTCCAGGCGTGCAATGCTGAAAATCTCGGCACGGATCGGCTGATTCGCGTCGCTCAGCGTGGCGATGATGGGGTCGGTGGTGTCCATGGAGAGCCCTGTTTCTCGCGGCCGGACGCGGCCTCCGGCGAGACCCGCGGCTTGCGCGGCGGATTGTACTCAAAGGGCTCCCTACGCGCCGGAGGAGTGCCCCTCTTCTGCCGATCCCGTTTTTACCCTGGAGGTGTATACTGCGCGCTGATTCACCCTTTAAGGGGGGAACCCCATGCCTAGCGTGCTTCTTTACTCGCCGAATCACGCCTTGTTCAGGTCCGGCGGAGAAGGACTGAGGAGAATACAGATGAAGAAGTTATTGAGTTTGATGATCGTGGTGGGTCTGTCCCTTGCTTCGCCCGCAGTCTGGGCCGCAGGCGATGAGGCCGAGCCCGAAACCAAAAAAGAAGAGTCGGCGGCGGAGAAGCGCGCCGAGATCGATAAGGTGGCCAAGGCGGCTCTGGCTGAGGTCCTGGAGAAAAGTGACAAGGCCAAAGGGCTCTACGAGAAAGCCGCCGGCTGGGCCGTTTTCGACAATCTGCGGATTACCTTCATCCTGAGCGGCGGCGGTGGTTCCGGCGTGGCCGTGAACAAAGCCAGCGGCAAGCGGACCTACATGAAGATGGGCACTGGTGGGCTTTCCTTGGGGATCGGCGCCCAGAAGTATCAGGTCATCATGTTTTTCGATACCGAGGAGAGACTGACCAACTTCATCGAAAAAGGCTGGAAGGCCGAGACCGGGGCTGACGCGGCCGCCGGCACCGCGGGTGCCGCCGTGGGTACGACATTCATCAATGGGATTGCGGTCTACAAGATCACTGAGGCAGGCCTCATGGCCTCGGCGGATATCTCCGGCACCAAGTACAGCCTGAACAAGAAGCTCAACAATTAGCGGACGGCTTCCTCAGCATGGAATACAAAGCCTGGCGTGCTTCTTTCTCGCTGAGCCCCGCCTTGTTCAGGTCCGGCGGAGAAGCACTGAGGAGAATGTAGATGAAGAAGTTGTTGAGTTTGATGATTGTGGTGGGCCTGTTCCTTGCTTCGCCTGCAGCCTGGGCTGCAGGGGATGAGGCCAAGTCCGGAAGCAAGAAAGAAGCGTCGGCGGCGGAGAAGCGCGCCGAGATCGACAAGGTGGCCAAGGAGGCTCTGGCTGAGATCCTGGAGAAAAGCGACAAGGCCAGAGGGCTCTACGAGAAAGCAGCCGGCTGGGCGGTTTTCGACAACCTGCGGATCACCTTTATCCTGAGCGGCGGCGGTGGTACCGGCGTGGCCGTGAACAAGGCGAGTGGCAAGCGGACCTACATGAAGATGGGCACCGGCGGGATCGCGTTCGGGATCGGCGCACAGAAGTATCAGGTCATCATGTTTTTCGATACCGAGGAGAGGCTGACCAACTTCATTGAAAAAGGCTGGAAGGCCGAGACCGGGGCTGATGCAGCCGCCGGCACCAAGGGTGCCGGTGTGGGCACGGAATTCATCAATGGCATCGCGGTCTACAAGATCACCGAGAAGGGTCTCATGGCCTCGGCGGATCTCTCCGGCACCAAATACAGTCTGAACAAGAAGCTCAATAAATAGCGAACGGCTTCCTCAGCATGGAATACAAAACTCCCCGGCGGCTCCTGCCGCCGGGGAGTTTCTGTCTTCATGAAGTTCGCCGGCATGGTGCCGGCGCGGGTTGTGTTTCCGGTTCCGTCAGGCGCTTTGGGCCAGGGTCTTGGAGGCCTGGGTACCGACTGAAATCTGGATCGGCACCCGCCGGCTGACATCTTCAGGGCTTCTGGCCGGGATGGTGACGGTCAGGACACCATTTTCATGGCGTGCTTTGAGCTGTTCGGCCTTGACACCCCGGGGCAGGCGGAACGAGCGCTGGAAGCGCCCGTAGGCAACTTCGCAAAGATAGTGGTTCTTATCCTCTTCGCCGCCTTCCTGCTTCTTCTCGCCCTTCAGGATGAGATGGCCGTCCTCCACACTCGTCTCGATCTCCTCGGGATCCACGCCGGGAAGCTCGACCCGCAACACGTAGTTCTCTCCACGTCGGAACGACTCCACTGCCGGGTAACTCTTGCGGGTCGGCCATGGCGCCGCGGTGCTTACCCCGGATTCCAGACCTATCTCTTCACCGAGGCCGGTGGTCTGCTGGAGAAAGTTGTCAAAGCTCTGAAAAATGTCTGCGAAATCTCCGTGCGCGTTCAATCGAATCAGCATTTTGTGCACCTTTCATGTTGAATTTTGAGGAGTTTGCCGGGACGTTGGTCACCCGGCAGCCTTCTGTTCCACCCAAGTTGTAAGAAATGGATCCGTGCATGTCAAAAAGAGGCCCAGGGGGG
>JAPUKF010000159.1 GCA_027295805.1 Acidobacteriota bacterium
TTGCCGTCCTTGAACGCTCCGCTCAGGTCGAGTGTCGTGCCGTTTCTCCACACCCAGAACTGGTGCCACTTGCCGGTCCGGGGGTTATGGAAATTCAAACTCGAACCGGCACTTCCCTGAGAGCCGCTCCACATCTCCTGCAGCACACAGCCGTCCAGGATCGGCTGGATACTGTTGGTTCCAGCCAGTTTTCCATCTGCCACCACATCCCATTCGCCGATCCAGAAATCGAAGTCATGCGCCTCATCACTGGAGCAGGCCTTGGCGGGTTCCGCCCCATGGATTGGTACCGCGGCCAGCATGGCCAGCACTCCCAAGATCAAGAGCGGCCACCTCACTGATGTCTGCATGGGTCTCCTCCTCTTCAGCGGCCGCCTGGCTGTTGCGCACGAGCAGGAGGTCGCCATACAGCGCCATGTTGTTCCAGGTCTGGCCTTCCACGGCCTGAAACTCACCCAGAACCTTGTTGGCTTCCTCGGGAGTGGGCTCCACGAGAACCACCCGGCCGGATTCGGTCAACACCAGCAGGAGGTTCCCCACGCCGAGAATCTGCCCATGTTGATAGCGACCTCTCTTCCACACGCGTTTGCCCGCTTCAAGATCGACGCATTCAAGGATTCCGTCGGACAGGCCATAAATGAACCCTTCCTTGATGACCACCTGGGTGAATTTGGTCCGCAGCAACCTGTGGCTGGCCCAGACCTCGTTCACGGCCCACTCACCATTCTCTCCCGGGATGAGCTGGAGAAGCGCCGCTCCCCCGCCATACCCTTTGGAGACAAACACCCGATCCGGAGCAACGGGAACAGCCTGCGAGGAGCTGCCGTTCTGGGGAGTGATTCCCGGCCATGGATGTTCCCAGAAACCTGCACCTGTCCCGGGATCATGCCCGCTCAGGGTGTCTTCGTTGACGATCAAGATCTGCTCCACGCCCGCCAGCGTGGCCAGGCGAGGGGAAGAAAAACTGATCTGGCGATTACCGGCCTCCCAGACCGTGTCACCGCTGAGCTTGTCGTACGCGGCCAGGGAAGCGTTGCTGCCGTCTTTGTTGCCACCGGCGGGGATGACCACCAGATCACCCACCACCAGGGGCGAATTGGCGAGCCCTAACTGAATATTCTTGAATTCCTGCTCAGGAGTCACGTTGTACTCCTTGAGCAGATCTTTCTCCCAGATCACCTCGCCCGTCGCTCCGTCCAGACAGACAAGACGACCGAGTGCCCCCAGCGCATAGACTCTGCCATCCGAGATGGTCGGGGTACTCCGCGGCCCGATACCCCCCAGAAAATGGCTGAAGCGGCCCGGCGCACTGTTGGCCCAGAGGAGTTCGCCAGTCTCCGCATCGTAGGCGGTGATCGCCTCTGCATCCCCTCTTTGCTCCATTGTCACGGCAATGCCGTTGACCACGGCGAAGGCCGACCATCCCCCACCGATGGCCTGCCGCCACACTTCCACCGGGGGGGTTGCCCGCCAATCGCTGGCAAGGTGAATGTGGGGAACCATCCCGTCACGCCGTGGCCCCAGGAAACCCGGAAAATCGTCGGGTGTTGTCGTTTGCAGGTCAACCTGTCCCCCGGCATCCCGCCGGGCTCCGTCCAGGGCCGGGTCCTCCTGGGCAGCACCCAGTGCGAACCTGGGAACCATGTTGCCGGTGACCCCCTGGTAGCGAAAAAGATTGAAGAAAGCCACCAGGCCAACAATAACGAGCAGAGGCAGGCCAAACCGCGCCTTGCGGGAATAACCGCTGAAAAAGACGAACCAGGGCGTCAAGAACAGAATCACCAACATGCCCAGCATGAAGGTGTTGACATTGGCAATTCCCCGATCGCCGGAACTGTCAGAGATCCTCATCCAGAGCATGAACACCAGGATGATCAGCAGGATGATGCGCAGCCAGACAGGCGGCCAGAATCCGCGGGCTTTTTTCTTGCCGGCGCGCGGGCTTTTCTGTTTCGCTCTGGAGTCGGACATTCTTCCTCCCCGCCCGACTGACGGACGCCGGGTTCGACCAGTGTCCAGCGAATCGGGTCCTGAGATCAAGGGCCGGGTCGCCGACCCGGCAACCCATACTACTCTCCCGGGTCCATGATATTCTCCCGATCTGGAAGCAGAATATGGACGCGGCCAAGCCCAGCCTGGAAGACCTCCGCATCGACCGTTCGGCAGTCGACGAATCATCGGGAAAGCTCTGGATTGGCATTCTGGTCGTCCTGGTGGTGATCGCGGCCGGGGCTGCATGGTGGTGGCTGCGGGCGGAGAACGTGCCACAGGTGCAAACCGTGACCGCACGCGTTGCCGCCACCAACCACGGCAGCACTGTTCTGAACGCATCGGGGTACGTCACTGCCCGCCGCAAGGCCACCGTGTCATCGAAGATCACGGGCAAGGTGGTTGAAATTCTCATCGAGGAGGGGATGGAGGTCCAGGAAGGTCAGGTTCTGGCCCGTCTGGACGACGCCAATGTCCTGGCGAGCCTGGCTCTGGCGCGGGCCCAGTTGGATTCCGCGCGCTCAGGAATCAAAGAGACGGAAGTCCAACTGGCGGAATCCGGGCGCAACCTGCAGCGGCTCAGCAACCTGATGGGTAGTGGCATCACCAGCGAGGCGAACCTGGATGCGGCTCAGGCTGATGTGGATTCTCTCAACGCCCGTCTCCAGACACAAGAGAATGACATCATCGTGGCCCAGCGGCAGATGGAATTGTGGGAACAGGCACGGGAAGACACCATCATCCGGGCTCCCTTCGCCGGCGTGATCGTCGCAAAGAACGCTCAGCCAGGCGAGATGATTTCCCCCATATCCGCCGGCGGGTTCACCCGCACCGGGATTGGCACGCTGGTGGACATGAGCTCTCTCGAAATCGAAGTCGATGTCAACGAGAGCTATATCCAGAGGGTGACTGCCGGCCAGCGGGTCATAGCCATTCTTGATGCCTACCCCGACTGGCAGATTCCTTCCCAGGTTATCGCCATCATCCCCACAGCCGACAGACAGAGGGCGACTGTCCAGGTGCGTGTGGGCTTCGCAGACCTCGACGCGCGCATTCTGCCCGACATGGGCGTCAAGGTTGCGTTCCAGGATATTGCGGAAGACCGTGGTCAGGAGCAAGGCGTGCTCGTCCCCCGGGCTGCCCTGAAACAGGGGGATGAACAGGACTTCGTTCTGGTCGTGGCTGAAGAGGTCATCGAGCGGCGCGCCGTGCTGACCGGCGCCGTTCGGGATGACGATATACTGATTCTTTCCGGGCTCCATCCCGGCGAGGCCGTGGTGATCAGCGGCCCGCCCGATCTTGGTGATGGTGACAGTGTGAAGGAGTTGCGCCCATGAATGAGAAGGATGGGATGCTGGTCCGGGCTGCCGGCATTGACAAGATCTTCAAGCGTGGTTCCGAGGAGATCCATGTGCTGCAGGGTCTCGAGCTTGAGGTCCCACATGGTGATTTCCTCGCCCTCATGGGTCCCTCGGGCTCCGGCAAGAGCACGCTCTTGAACCTCCTCGGGGGCCTTGACCGGCCAACCGCAGGCGCCGTGGAGGTGGGCGGTCAACGCATCGACAAGTTGCCCCAGCGCAAGCTGGCCGCGTGGCGCTCCCGCCACATCGGACTCGTGTTCCAGTTCTACAACCTCCTGCCAACCATCACTGCCCAGAAGAATGTCGAACTGCCGCTGCTCCTCACCCACCTGAACAAGGCCCAGCGCAAGAAGCAGGCCGAGATAGCCCTGAGCGTTGTCGGCCTTACTCAGAGAAGCCGCCATTATCCTCGCCAGCTCTCGGGCGGCGAGCAGCAGAGAGTCGGCATCGCCCGCGCCATCGTCACGGATCCGACCCTGCTGCTCTGCGATGAACCCACCGGAGACCTGGACCGCAAATCCAGCGATGAGATCCTGCAACTCCTGCAGAACCTCAACCAGGAGCAGGGGAAGACCATTGTCATGGTCAGCCATGATCCCCATGCGGCGGCACGGGCCCGCCGGACCCTCTATCTGGACAAGGGCCTGCTCAGCACGGAACCGGTGCAGTGAAATATTTCTTTCTGGTCTTTGGCAGTCTCAAGCGCAAAAAGGTGCGCACCCTCCTGACCTGCCTCTCCATCATGGTGGCCTTCATTCTCTTCGGCTATCTGATCGCCGTCAAACAGGCGTTCAGCCAAGGCGTCGACCTGGTCGGCATCGATCGCCTGGTCATCCGTCACAAGGTCTCCATCATCCAGTTCCTGCCCGAGAGCTACAAAGATCGAATTGAAGATATCGAGGGAGTTGACTCGGCTGTGTTCGCCACCTGGTTCGGGGGCATCTACCAGAAGCCCACCAACTTCTTCGGGCAGATGCCGGTGGACCCGGAACCGTTCCTGGACATGTTCCCCGAGTACATCCTGACTCCTGAAGAGAAGCAGGCATGGATGAGCACTCGCGCGGGAGCCATCGCCGGACGGGCCCTTGCCGATCGTTTCGACTGGAAGGTCGGCGACCGGATTCCCATCCAGGCCACCATCTGGCTCAAGAAAGACGGGAGCCAGTCCTGGGAGTTTGACCTGGTGGGAATTTATGACGGCGCTGAACGGGGTACCGATACAACCCAGTTCTTCTTTCGCCATGACTTCTTCCAGGAAAGCCGCCAGTTCGGCAGCGGCCGTGTCGGTTGGTACTGGGTGAGAGTCAGTGACCCTGAACAGGCGCCGGAGATCGCCCGCCGCATCGACGAGGAATTCGCCAATTCACCGGCGGAGACCAAGACCGAAACGGAAGGCGCGTTCGTACAGGGATTTGCCAAGCAGATCGGCAATACGGGTGTCATCATCATGTTCGTTCTCAGCGCAGTTTTCTTCACCATCCTGCTGGTTGCCGGCAATACCATGGCACAGGCAGTGCGGGAACGCACTGCTGAACTTGCAGTTCTCAAAGCCCTCGGTTTCACCGACAACAGTGTCCTGGGCCTGGTTCTCGGCGAATCCATCCTTCTCGCGACCGTTGGGGGGAGCTTCGGACTCGGCATCGCATGGTTCCTGATATCACGAGGCGATCCAACCGGTGGCACCCTGCCGTTTTTCTACATTCCCGCCATCCAACTTCTGGTGGGCTTTTCACTCACCATTCTTCTAGGGTTGGTGGCCGGCCTGTTGCCGGCGCTGCAGGCGCGACGGCTGCAAGTGGCCCAGGGATTGAGGCGGTAGAGACATGGCTGGACCACTCAACTGGCTGGCACAGGTCTATGCGGTCACCCGTTTCTCTCTGCAGACCATTCCCCAGCGCCTCGGTTCTTCTCTGGCGGCCATGGTCGGTATCGCCGGTGTGGTGGCCGTGCTGGTGGGAGTCCTCTCCATGGCCGAGGGTTTCCGGCTGACCCTGGAGACCTCGGCCGCTCCGGACAATGCCATCGTCCTGCGCAGCGGTTCCAATACCGAACTCATGAGCGGCCTGTCCAGCGACACCGCCAAGATCATTACAGAAGCACCGGGCATCGCGCGGGGCCAGAACGGGGTCAAAGCTTCCGCCGAGCTATTCGTGATCATCAACCTCCCGAAGATATCCACGGGCACAGACGCCAATGTTCCCCTGCGCGGTGTCGAGCCGGCGGCGTTCGAAGTCCGTGACAATATCCAAATGATCGAAGGCCGCCCTTTCCAGTGGGGCCTGAACGAGGTGATCGTCGGGGTTGCGGCCACGCGCGAGTTCGCGGGTCTTACCCTCGGGCAAAAGCTGCAAGTCGGCCCCGAACAGTGGCCGGTGGTGGGCATCTTCACCGCTGCCGGGAGCGTCGCCGAGTCCGAGATCTGGACCGATGCCGCTGTTCTGCAACCGGCCTTCCGGCGTGGGAACAGCTACCAGTCGGTCCTGGCGAAGTTGACTTCGCGCGCCGCCTTCACAGAATTCAAGGACGCGCTCACCAGCGACCCGCGGGTCAACGTCAAGGCGATACGCGAAGACGAGTACTACGCCGCCCAGTCCGTCATCCTCTATAACCTGATCACCGGCCTGGGTTTCATCATCGGCGGGCTCATGGGCATAGGAGCCGTGTTCGGCGCTCTCAACACCATGTACACCACCGTCTCCGCTCGCACCCGTGAGATTGCAACCCTGCGCGCCCTCGGCTTCCGAGCCGGCCCCGTGGTCATCTCGGTACTCTTCGAGTCCATGGTCCTGGCCCTTGCGGGCGGCCTGGGGGGCGGCGCACTGGCCTACCTGGCACTGGACGGCTTCCAGGCGGCAACGTTGAACTGGGTCAGCTTCAGCCAGGTGGCCTTTCAATTTGCCGTGACGCCAATGCTGCTGGTGGAGGGCGTGACTTACGCCCTTCTCCTGGGCATGGTGGGAGGTCTTCTTCCCGCGATCCGTGCCGCCCGTTTGCCCGTTGCCACCGCCCTGCGTGAGTTGTAGCAACAGCTCCGTCACTTCGGCCATGGTAGAGTGATGCCCGGCAAGAACAGAGAGGTGGCTATGACACAACACTCCGATGAATTCATCCTCTACGATCTGCGCGTCGAGGTGATTGCCGGCAAGGGCAAGATGATGTGCAACCACAAGGTGGGAGATTTTTTCGAACTCTCCGGCGAGAACCTGTCGTTCCCTGCCGGCCAGACCTTTCCCATCTATCCTCTGGCCGCCCTTCTACCCTTGCTCCCGGCCAAGCAACGACAGACCCACGAAAACGACTGGATGACCACCGATACGGATATCGGTTGTCCCGACCCTCACTGCGCCGGCATCTTTCGCATCACAAGGACCGGAGAACGGGTCTTCAGGCACAGCGAGGTCAGCGCCGTACCCCTCAAGAAGTGAACAGCTCGGCCCACAGGGTCCCGCACCGGGAGCTGGCCCCCGGCTACAGCGTGGCCGCCATGATCAACGGCGGCTGGCAACTATCCCATGGCCACCGGCAGCAGCCTCTGGATCGCCGGGAGAGCATGGATGGGCTGTTGGCTCTCGTAGATGCCGGCTTCACAACCTTTGACTGCGGCGATATCTACTTGGGCGTGGAAGAGTTCCTGGGCGAGTTGCTGGCCCGGTACGGTGCTCGCGAATCCGCCGCGCCACCTCTCCAGATCCACACCAAGTTCGTCCCTGACCTGGACAGTCTGGCGCACCTGAAACGGACCGATGTCCAGCGGATCGTTGATCGCTCCCTCAAGCGTCTTGGCGTCGAGCGGCTGGACCTGGTTCAGTTCATGTGGTGGGACTACTCCATCCACCGTTACGTGGAAGTCGCAACCTGGTTGGATGATCTCCGTCGCGACGGAAAGATCCATCTCCTGGGAGTGACCAACTTCGATGTCCCTCGCCTCAGGGAGATCGTGGATGCCGGCGTTGCACCGGTCGTCAACCAGGTGCAGTATTCCATGCTGGACCACCGTCCCGAGCGGGGAATGAGCGCCTTCTGCCAGGAGCATGGCATCCAGCTTCTCGCCTACGGCGCACTGGCAGGCGGCTTTCTCTCACCCTCTTACCTCGGTCTGCCCGAGCCCGGCGAGAGTCTGGCAAACCGCTCGCTGGTGAAGTACCACCTCATCATCCATGAGTTCGGTGGCTGGAATGAATTTCAGAAACTTCTTGTTGCCCTGGACCGGATAGCAACTCGCCACGGTGTCAGCGTGTCCAACGTGGCGGTCCGCTGGGTCCTCGACCAGCCACGGGTTGCCGCCGCCATCATCGGCGCCGGCGACGCCCGGCACCTGGAAGAAAATCTGCGCACCTTCAACTTATCTCTGGATGAAGCCGACCTGGAGTTGCTGGCGCCGTTTTCGAATCGTGGTCCTGAAGGCGATGTTTAAGGAGCGGAACGAGTCAAGGGCGGTCCCCATGCGGCCATCATGAAGTACAACCTCAACTCCGATGCCGGGGTATAGTCACGCCATGCAACGTACTCCGAAATTCAGGATGTTCTTACCCGGCCTTGCTGTTCTCGTACTCGTGCCGGCCCTTGCGCCCACAGCCATACGCGCGGAGGCAGCGGATTGGCCGCGCTTTCTTGGGCCCACCGGTGATGCTAAGTCAGCCGAGACCGGGCTGCGCAAGTCCTGGCCGCCCGGCGGTCCACCCCTGCGCTGGCACAAGGCCATCGGCGAGGGCTATGCGCCCCCTTCGGTAGCCGCCGGCCGGCTGTACCTTTTCCATCGCCGCAAGACCGACGCCATACTGACCTCCATGAACGCCGAGACCGGAGCAGAGATCTGGCAATCCATCTACACCACCGATTACGAGGATATGTACGGATACAGCAACGGCCCACGGGTTGCCCCGCTCATCGACGGTGATCGTGTCTACACCTTCGGCGCCGAGGGCCGCCTGCGCTGTCTCAAGGTATCCGACGGCTCACTGATCTGGGTGGTCGATACCGCCAGGCAGTTCGGCGTGGTGCAGAGTTTCTTCGGCGTGGGCGGTTCGCCGGTGGTGGAGGGAGACCTGCTCATCGTTCCCGTGGGTGGGAGCCCTGAAGACAGCCCGGGCATCAGCAGCGGCAAGACGACGGGCAACGGCAGCGCCATCGTGGCGCTGGACAAGCGCACCGGCGAACTGCGCTACAAGATTTCCCAGGAGCTCGCCAGCTACAGCAGCCCCGTGCTCACCACCATCGGCAAGCGGCGCTGGGGACTCTACTTCGCCCGGGGGGGCCTCATAGGATTCGAGCCCACAACCGGCAAACTCGACTTTCATTTTCCATTTCGCGCCCCCAAGCTGGAGTCGGTCAATGCCAGCAATCCCGTTGTGGTGGGCGACATGGTGTTCATCACCGAATCGTACGGCCCCGGCAGCGCGGTTGTGCGCATCAAGGATGGCGGTTACGACGTGATCCGGCAGGAGGAATCCCGGCGCGAACAGTCCATGAGTTCCCATTTCATGACACCCATCTACCTGAACGGCTATCTGTATGGCTCGTCGGGCCAAAGCTCGGGCGAAGCCGAGTTGCGCGCCGTGGAATACACGAGCGGCAAGATCATGTGGAGTGAGCCGGGACTTGGACGTTGCACCATACTCTACGCAGATGGAAATCTTGTTGTTTTCAGTGAACGGGGGCGCATCCTTCTGGTCGAGGCGATTCCCAAACGGTTCCACGTGCTGGCGGATGCCACACCGATCCTGCCAGAATCCGATCAGGATCGCGCCCCGGCCGACACACCAGAATCCCCCAAGAGATCCGCCGGCGAGATGCGCACCGATGAGGCCGGCGGCTTTCCCACCGCTTCCTTGCCTGCCGGGACCGGGCGTCCCCTGCTCACCTATCCGGCCTGGAGCCCGCCCGTCCTCTCTCACGGCCTGCTGTATCTGCGCGGCAAGGGACGCCTGGCCTGCTTCGATCTGACTCCTCCCTGATCAGGCCATCACGAACTCAGGTAATACGGTGGGGCCGCAGAACCCCTCCCGGCGCTGTTAACGGCCTCACCCTGCGCCGTGTTAAAATGACGCGCTCGTCTCTTCCGACTGGAGTTGCGCCATGACGTCATTGCTGTCTCAAGCTGCCCAGGCATCCGAACAGGGAACAGGTCCGGCGGAGGCCGGTATCCTGGACGTCATCCGGGATGCGGTTGTCGGGCTCACCGGCGATGGCGGCTGGACCACCTGGGCGCTGGTGTTTGTTCTGGTCTTCGCCGCACTCGTGTTCGATTTTGCCCAGCGCAAGCTTCTGGGTCGCCTCAAAAAGAGACTGGAACGCACCAAGACACCCTGGGACGATGCCATTCTCGATTCTTTGACGGCACCTATCAGTCTGTTGATCTGGGTGCTCGGCATCACGCTTGCCGCCACCTTCCTGGACCTGGAAACCCGGTTGATGTCCAACGTCATCAGCCTGACTCTGGTGGCCGCCATGGCCTGGTTTCTCTTGCGACTCATCAAGAACGGCCAGGCCAACCTGCTTGAGGCATCCCGGCAAACTGAGGATGAAAGAGACCGGCTGGACCCTTCCACGGTGGAGGCCATCGGCAAGCTTCTGCGTCTCGCCGTGGGCATCACGGCCATCCTCATCGGCTTGCAGCAGATCGGCGTCAACATTTCCGCCATTCTGGCCTTCGGCGGAATCGGCGGCATTGCCATCGGTTTCGCCGCCAAGGATCTTCTGGCCAACTTCTTCGGCGGCTTGATGATCTACATGGATCGCCCGTTCAAGGTCGGGGACTGGATTCGCTCACCGGACCGGAACATCGAGGGGACTGTTGAAAGTATCGGCTGGCGGCTCACCCGTATCCGCACCTTCGATAAGCGCCCTCTCTACCTGCCCAACAGCATCTTTGCCACCATTGCTGTGGAGAACCCCCAGCGCATGCTCAACCGCCGTATCTATGAGACCATTGGACTCCGGTACGACGACATCGGCAAGATGGACGACATCACCCGGGAGGTGAAAGCCATGCTGCAGGGTCACCCGGAGATCGACACAAACCAGACGCTCATGGTGAACTTCAACAGTTTTGGGCCCAGTTCAATCGATTTTTTTGTGTACACCTTGACCAAGACCACCAACTGGCAGCGCTTCCACGAGATCAAGCATGAGATCCTCCTGAAGATCGCAGGTATCATCACGC
>JAPUKF010000016.1 GCA_027295805.1 Acidobacteriota bacterium
TTCTCCACCCGGGAGAGCACAATAGAGAACACCAAGACTCTTTAGATTGAGCAGGATCACCAGACTCTGGGGGGTCGTCAACTCCCGGGATACAGGGTCATCCACGTTGTAGAAGAATTCCCATTTAAGGTTGCAGCGGAAAGTCAACTCGAAGTTCGCCGCCAGCGGGTTGCCCCGGTTCCACTCCTTCTTGAGAATTCGGCGGTAGTGATTGGTTTCCACGTTGTCGCTTCGCCCCCGGGGTGCACTCTTGCTGGCCTCTGTCATGCCGTCCTCTCAGTTCGCGGTGTTGTCCAGGGCGCCGTGCTCCTGCAAGTCTGCGAGGAGTGCATTGAGATCGCGCCCAGCCTCGTCCAGCTCCACATCGAACTCGATGGTGAGCTGCTCACAAATACTCTCAAGGTCATGATCTCCGTCCAGGAGTTCCCAGGCCCAGGCCCCGACTTTGTTGAGAACCAGGTGCTGAGCCTCCGAGCCCGGGACGACGATCAACGCCTCACCGTCAACAATCTTATAAACCGCATCGGGATGGCGCCTCGGCCTGGATGTCAAACTCATGCTGTTCGCCTCGCGAGCACAGACACCACCCCCCCGGCCCTCCCGGAGAGGGACTGAAGAGAGGCAACGGGTTGTGCTTCAAGCTGTGAATATACCGGGAAGGTTGTCTTCCGTCAAAGACTTTTATTCAATATAGCCCAAAGAACGGAGATATTCGCGGGTTTCAGCCTCCTGAGAGGACTCCCCTTCCATGGCTGGCCGGGCGGGCAACCCGAACCCGGACACGATCCGCACCGGGAGCCGGCGCCGGGCTGCGGGCGTGAGCAGGTTGGTGACCGGTCCGGCCGCCGGCCGCGACGGTACCGGAAAGCCCGCGAGCCAGAGAAGGGTCGGCATGACTCGCGTGGCCTCGATCAGCGCCTCACCATCTCCTGCCGCCACGCCTCGACCGCTCGCCACGAGGAGACCATCACCGCCCCGCCCGCTGCGGCCGGGATCCAGAATCAGGATGAGGCGATCATCTTCCCGCATGGCTCTGCGCATGCGGCCGATGATGCCATCCACCAGCAGGGCCGACGCGTTGAGCTGCTCGGCCCCGGCCAGGAGATCCGGCAGGCCCTGCCCGGCGGTGGAGCGGACCACGTCCACGGACCACACGTAGAGAAACCCGGCCTTGGGAGCGCGGGCCGCCAGACACTCAAAGAAATGATCAGCATGGAAACGATCCGCCAGCATGGCGCGGCCGGCCTGGCGGCGACCGCCACCGCTTGCGTCCACATCCGGCTCGACCTCTGCGCGCCACCCCGGGAAGCGCGCCGTCCAGGATCGGGCAGCCGCTGCCGGCCTGATATCCGCTGTCACATCGCCACCGGCCTCCAGGAGAAAAAAAGCCCGGTCACTGGCCTGGCACCCGGGCAGGTCCGGGAGAGGGGAGGTGGCCCACCAGTGGGAAACCGCTACCGGCATCCCTTGCTCAGCCAGGATCTCCCAGACCGCGGGGGCCCGCCGGATCCGCGCCGAAACAGGTCTTCGTCGCGCCAGCCGACGGCCCAGAGGCAGCAGAGCGTCAGCAGTCTGGGCCAGGGCCGTGACCAGGGCGCCGGCCTGCCGGGGCGCCGGCACGCCTGCCAGACTGTGCCATTGGACTCCCTCTACACCGTGCCCGGCGGGATCCCGGCCGGTGGCATAGGTTGTCCAGACCGCGGGGGGGGACGACCCGGTCGCCGGGGCCAGGTGGCGAATGGCGGCACTCGACATCAGGTCCGCCAACTCGGGCATGAGGCGGCGCCGCTGGACGGCTTCCACGCCGGCCGCCCCGAGTCCATCGATACCCAGAACCAGGAGGCGCCCCGCCACAGGGGACCGCACCACCACAGGCGGAGGTGCCGCAGGCTCGGGCCAGCGCAGAAAGACCACGGCGCTGGCTGCTGCTGCCAGCGCCAGGGTCAGGGGCAGGAGACGGCGGCGGGGACGGGCCGGTCGCGGTGCCTTCCTGGCTGCCGCGGCCTGCGCCACCAGAAGAGTTCCGGCCACCGCGGTCAGGCGAACCAGCCCCAGGGCCAGGACCGTGATGAGGAGGAGGGAGAGAAAGTCCAGCCAGCCGGCGGCGCCCAGTTCGGCGCGGCGGGCGCGCCACCAGAGGGCGAGATAGACGACACCGAGGCCGCTGACCACCACGGCCGTGCGCGCAGCCAGGCGGCTGGCGCGGCCCGGCGTGCTCTGCAGCCATGGCATGGTCAGAACCAGAGCTGTCAGGAATTCCAGCACCCCCAGCACCAGACCAAAAGCCGTGGAGAGAAGAAGTGCCAGGAGCATGAAGCCGGTCCATCCGCCCTGTCCCTCTGCCACCATGAATGTCGCCGCGGCCACCGGCAGGCCGACCAGCGGCCCGCCCAGCAATCCGACCCGCACGGCCAGAGAGAGCACCGTCCGGGCCCGCGAGATCTGGCGGCGCAGGACATCCCGCAGCAGGAAACGCTGGAGAGGCGAATCCAGATAGCCGCGGGCGCGCAGTTCGGCGCGCACCTCTTCCAGGCGTGCCGCAGCAGGACTCCCTTCCCCACCGGTCTCAGGCATGGCGATCCCGGATCGTCTCGGCGAGATCCCGCAGCGGGGCGGCGCGGCGGCCCAGGGGCTCCAGAGCTTTCAGCGCATGGTCAATCAGTTCATGGGACAGGGACCGCGCTCCCTGCAGGCCACAGAGAGTCGCAAAGGTCGTCCGGCCCTTATCCTTGCGGACATCCTTGCCCAGGGTGGCCACGTCTGCAGTGGCATCCAGAAGATCATCGGTGATCTGAAAGGCCAGGCCCAGGTTCTTTGCGAACCGAGCCACGGCCTGGCGCTCGCGGGGACGGGCTCGCCCCAGGATGGCGCCCAGTTCCGCCGAGGCGATGAACAGGCGCCCTGTCTTGTGGCTGTGGATGAATTCCAGCGTCTCCAGATCCGTGACCGACTCGCCGGACTCCAGGTCCACCACCTGGCCGGCGATGAGCCCTGAGGATCCGATGGCAGCCGTCAGCACCGTGGCGGCCTCGCCGGCGCGCGCAGCCGGCACATCCGGCGACCGCAGGGCAGCCAGCGTCGCGAAAGCCATGTTCAGAAGTCCAAGGGCCGCCAGGAGAGCCGTGGACTCGCCGAAGACCCGGTGGTTGGTGGGCCTCCCGCGGCGCACCGCCGCGTCGTCCATACAGGGCAGATCGTCCAGGATCAGAGAGGAAGCATGGACCATCTCCACCGCCGCACCGGCGCCCACCAACGGCGCCGGCGGCGCCGCAAAGATCTCGCCGCAGATCAGGGTCAGCACGGGGCGCACGCGCTTGCCCGCCGCCAGGACCGTGTAACGCATGGACCGGTGCAGCCGGGACGGCTGTTGATCCGCCGCCGGCAGGATCCGGTCAAGGGCCCGGTCCACGCTCTGCTGGTGACGGGCCATGCGCTCCGCCAGAGTCATGACCTCTCCTGGCCGAAGTGGGCACGCACAGCGGCTGCCGCCACGGGGCCGATCACCGCCATGAGGCTGTCCTGGGATGCCCCGCGGACGCCCTCCACGCTGCCGAAGGCCTTGAGCAGATCCCGGGACCGCCGCGGCCCGATCCCACGCACCTGCGTGAGTTCGGTCACCAGCGTGCGCCGCCGCCGCTGGCGCCGATGGCCCGCCACGGCAAAGCGGTGGGCTTCGTCCCGGATACGGGTGACCAGGTGCCGGACCGGAGCATGGGTCGGCAGTTGGACCGGCTCCTTCAAGCCGGGAAGGTAGACCTCCTCGCGCCGTTTTGCCAGGGCCATGACCGGCAGATTCCCCACACCCAGTTCAGCCAGGGCCGCCTGGGCCGCAGCCAGTTGTCCCGCCCCACCATCAATGAGAACCAGGTCGGGAAGGCGCCGTTTCTCCCGCACCAGGCGCCCATAGCGCCGCGCCACTGCTTCTCCCATGGCGGCGTAATCGTCACCCGGCCGCGCCGAACGAATGTTCAGCCGCCGATATTCCGAGCGGCGGGGCCGGCCGCCCTCCCAGACCACCACCGAAGCCACCGTTTCGGTTCCGGCGACGTGGGAGATGTCCAGAGCTTCGATGCGCGAAGGTGTCTCCGCAAGACCAAGTGTCTCCCGCAGGGCTTCGTGAACCGCAACGCCCAGGTTATGGTCGGCGGCGAAACGGCTCTCCCAGGCCAGGTGGGCATTTTCCAGAACCGTGTCCATGAATTGACGGTGCACCCCGCGTCGTGGGGTCTTGATCCGCACCGACTGACCACGTCTCCCTGCCAACCATTCCTCCAGAACGCCCACGTCCTCAGGCGGCGCGGAGACAAAGACGCGGGCCGGCACCAGGGGCGCGGCGGAATAGTAACGGGAAAGAGCCTCTCCCATGAAGGCCCCGTCATCTCCCCCGGCCCCTTCGAAAAAGAACTCACGCCGGGATTGGACCAGCCCGGCGCGCATCTCGAAAATAGCCAGACTGGCATTGTTTCCCTCCCGGTGCATGGCGAAGTAGTCCTGGTCCTCCAGACCCACCGCCGCCACAGCCTGACGCCGGTTCAAGGCGCCAACAGCCCGCAACAGATCCCGGTAGCGGGCCGCTTTCTCATACTCCTGGGCCTTGGAGGCCGCGGCCATGCGTCTCTCAAGCTCTCCCGCCAGCTCCTTGTCACGCCCCTCCAGGAAGAGCCTGACATGGCGGACCGCTTCGCCATAGGGTGCCACCTGGACATAGCCGACACACGGCGCCAGGCACTGGTGCATCTGATAGAGGAGGCAGGGGCGGCTGCGGGACCCGTCGAACGACTCGTAGCAGGTCGCCACCTTAAAAAAGCGCGCAATCATCTTGAGCGAGCGGCGCGCCACGCTCGCCGGGGTGTAAGGACCGAAATAGAGATTGCCGTCCTGGCAGGGCCGGCGAACCAGCACCACCCTGGGAAACGGCTCACCGACGGTCAATTTCAGATAAGGGAAATTCTTGTCGTCTCGAAGGAGAACATTGAAGCGGGGCCGGTGACGCTTGACCAGACTGTTCTCAAGGATCAAGGCTTCCACCTCCGAGCCCGTGAGAATGACCTCCAGCCGGCGGGCATCCCGGAGCAGAGCCCGGGTCTTGGCAGACTGGCTTTCCAGCGGCCGGAAATATGAGAGAACCCGTCGTCGCAGAATCTTGGCCTTGCCCACGTAGAGCAATCGCCCTTTTCCATCGCGGAACAGATAGCAGCCCGGGACCAGGGGCAGCCCTGCCGCGACGTCACGCAGAGGTGCTGAGTGGCTCACGCCTGCAAGACCCGCTGGCGCAGAAAGGTGACTCGATCCCGCAGTTCGGCAGCCCGCTCGAACTTCAGGTCGGCGGCGGCGGCGTGCATTTCCTTTTCCAGCTTGCGGATCTCCCCATGCAGCTCATCCACGGACCAGTCATCCTCGGGGGCTGATGAGCCCTGGCCCACGTCCAGGTAATCACTCTCGGCAACGGCCCAGCGCACGTCATCCGCTTCCCTGACGATGGTCGTCGGCGTGATGCCCGCCCGCCGGTTGGCAGCCTCCGGTTACAGCCGCCGGCGGGCGGTCTCGGCCATGGCCGCCTGCATGGACCCGGTCATGACGTCGGCATACAACAGGGCACGCCCCTGTACGTTCCGGGCCGCCCGGCCCATGGTCTGAATGAGGGAGCCGGCCGAGCGAAGGAAGCCTTCCTTGTCGGCATCCAGGATGGCCACCAGAGAGACCTCCGGAATATCCAGCCCCTCACGGAGAAGATTCACGCCCACCAGGACATCAAATTCTCCGGCCCGCAGGTCTCTCATGATCTTCACCCGTTCCAGAGTCGGGATATCCGAATGGAGGTAACGCACGCGCACCCCCAGTTCCTGGTAATAGGTGGTCAGCTCCTCGGCCATCTTCTTGGTGAGGGTCGTGACCAGCACCCGATCGCCGTCGGCCACGCGCAGACGAATCTCGGCCAGAAGATCATCCACCTGCCGGGCCACCGGCCTCACCACCACTTCCGGGTCCAGGAGGCCCGTGGGGCGCACCACCTGCTCGACGAACTCCCCGCCGGTTTGCTCCAGTTCGAATTCAGCCGGCGTTGCCGAGACATAGAGCCGCTGCCCCAGGCGTTCCTGAAACTCCTCCCAGGTCAAAGGCCGGTTATCCAGCGCCGAGGGCAGGCGAAAGCCGTGCTCCACCAGCGTCTCCTTGCGGGCCCGGTCACCTCGATACATACCACGCACCTGGGGCAGGGAGACATGACTTTCATCGATGAAAACAAGAGCGTCGTCGGGGAGGTAATCCATCAGGGTCGGCGGCGCCTCGCCTGGACGGCGACCCGTCAGATGCCGGGAATAGTTTTCAATTCCCTGGCAGTACCCGACCTCCTGAATCATCTCCAGATCGAAGCGAGTGCGCTGGTTCAGGCGCTGGGACTCAAGCAGCCGGTTTTCCCCCTCCAGCTGAGCCAGGCGCTCGCTCAGTTCATGGCGGATGTCGTGAACGGCACGGCGCAGTTGCTCCCTGGGTGTCACATAGTGGGAACGTGGGTAAATGGCTACTCTTGCCACCTTCTCCAGCACTCGCCCACGCAGGGGATCGATCCAGGAAAGATCCTCGACTTCATCATCGCAAAGGGTGATCCGCAGCGCGCGCGTGTCCTCGGCTCCCGGTTGCACCTCGATGACATCGCCCCTGACGCGGAAGGTTCCACGCTCCAGCTCGAAAGAGCGCCGCTCATATTGAATCTCCACCAGCTTGCGCAGGATCGCCTCCCGCTCCAGGACACATCCTTTCTCCAGCATGAGGAGCATGCCACGGTACGCATCGGGCGAGCCAAGGCCGTAGATGCAGGAAACGGAGGCGATGATCACCACATCTCGCCGCTCCAGAAGGGCCCGGGTGGCCGCGTGGCGGAGGCGATCGATGTCATCATTGATGGTCGCCTCCTTCTCGATGTAGGTGTCGCTGTTGGCGATATAGGCTTCAGGCTGATAGTAGTCGTAGTACGAGACGAAGTAGTGGACGCCGTTGTGAGGAAAGTAGCGCCGAAAGGCCTGATAAAGTTGAGCGGCCAGCGTCTTGTTGTGCACAAGAATCAGCGCGGGACGCCCCAGACCGGCGATGACACTCGCCATGGTGAAAGTCTTGCCCGAACCGGTTACACCCAGAAGGACCTGCTCCTGCCGGCCGGCGCGGAATCCCTCCAGCAACTGGCGGATGGCCTGGGGCTGGTCTCCGCTCGGTTTGTACGCTGAGACGAGATGAAAACCGCTCACTCCAGGATTCTAGCACCCGTTTTTTCCTTACCGCTGGCCGCCGGCGGCAAGCGCCCGCTAGAATGACGCCATGACCAGCATCTCCCCTCAGACTGGCAGCCGCCGGTCCACCCGCTTCATTCTCAGGCTGCCACTGGGATCCCACTGGCGGCGTTGGCTGGTGGCCACGCTGGTGGCCTGGGTGCTTGCGGCCGCCGTCGGCGTGGGTGCCGCCTCCCTTCTGCGACGAGATCTCCCCCAGGTCCAGTCCCTGGAAGATTACGCACCGCCGGTTCTCAGCCGGATTTACGCCCGCGACAGCAGTCTCCTGCGGCAGTTCGGCGAGCAGCGCCGCCTGGTGGTGGGGCTGAGCGACATCTCGCCCTGGTTTCGCCAGGCCATCATCGCCAGCGAGGACTCCCAGTTCTTCCGCCATCCGGGAGTCGACCTCAAGGCGATTCTGCGCGCGGTCTGGGTGGATCTCCTGGCCGGGCGCAAGGACCAGGGAGGCTCCACCATCACCCAGCAACTCGCCAAGGATCTCTTCCTGACCAAGGAGAAGCTGTGGACTCGCAAACTGCAGGAATGGGTCTTTGCCCTGCAGATGGAAAAGACCTATACCAAAGAAGAGATCCTCACACTTTATTGCAACCAGATCTATTTCGGACATGGTTATTACGGGATCGAGGCAGCCAGCCGTTTCTATTACGACAAACCAGCCGCGGCCCTGACCCTGGACCAGGCAGCCCTGCTGGCCGGCCTTGTCCAACGGCCCGAATCATACTCGCCGGTGCGCTCCCCTGAGCGCGCCCGGCGGCGACGCGATCTGGTTCTGCGGCGGATGGTCAGCGAGGAGTTCATCACTTCAGCCCAGGCCGAGGCGGCGCAGGCGCGTGCGGTGGTCACCCATGTCGGCGCCGGTGCCGGCTCTCGCCATGGCCTCTATTTCATCGAAGATGTGCGCAAGAAACTGCTGGCACAGTTCGGGGAAGGGGCCCTCTACAAGGATGGCCTGGAGGTTGCCACCACCATGGATCCCACCCTGCAGCAGACGGCCGAAGAGATGCTCCGCGACGGGTTACGCACTGTCGACAGAAGGCGAGGCTTCCGCCCTATCACGGAGAATGTCCTGGAAGACCATGGCACCGAGCCGGAGGCATGGGATGACCCCACCTGGTTCATGCTCCCCGGCGTGGGGCGTACGGCTTATGGAGTGGTCCTGGAGAGTGCCAGGGACAAAGTGCACGTCAGGCTGGGCCGTGACATGGAAGGTGTTCTGCATGCCGAGGGCGCCCTCTGGACCGGCGAGAAGGATCTGCGTCGCTTGCTCAAGAGAGGCGACAGGACACTTTTCACACCCCTTGAAGATCCGTCGGCGGGCGGCGGCCCGGTTTCCGTCGCCCTGGACCAGGTTCCCCAGGTAGAAGGAGCCGTGGTCATCCTGGACCCTGCCACCGGCGAGGTTCTGGCCCTGGCAGGTGGCTATGACTTTGAACGCAGCCAGTTCAACCGGGCCGTACAAGCGCGCCGGCAAGTCGGCTCAGCCTTCAAGCCGCTGGTGTATGCCGCAGCCCTGGAAGTGGGTCTGACGCCCTCGGATCGGATCTACGATCATCCCACCGTCTTCATCGATCCCCAGACCGGCGATCTCTACCAGCCTGAAAACTACGAGCGGGATTACATGGGGCTCATAACCTTGCGCACGGCGCTGGAGCATTCGCGCAATATCCCGGCGGTCAAGCTCATCAACCATATCGGCTTCCGCCCCGTATTCGACGTGGCCGCACGGCTGGGGATCACGACACGGCTCCGGCCTTACCCGTCCCTGGCCTTGGGGGCCGTGGAGGTCAGCCTCCTGGAAATGACCGCTGCCTACGGCGCCTTCGCCAACGGCGGCCTTCTCCTCCCTCCCCACCTGATCCGGCGGGTGACCGATCGTGAGGGGAGAGTGCGTTCGGCTGCGGCACCCGCTGCCAGCGAGGCCCTGGAGCCGGCAGTTGCCTACGTCCTGACCCAGATGCTGCAGGGAGTCATGCGCAGGGGCACCGGCGCCTCCATTGCCGACTTCCCCTACCCGGCCGCGGGAAAGACCGGCACGACCGATGAGCATACAGACGCATGGTTCATTGGCTACACGCCGAGCCTGGTCTGCGGCGTATGGGTCGGCCTGGACCAGTCCGCATCACTGGGTTTCAAGCAGAGTGGCGCCCGGGCAGCCATGCCCATCTGGGATCGAATCATGCGCTTCGCCATGAAGGATCGCCCGCCGGCGGAGTTCAGCCGCCCGCCGGAAGTCAGTCAGGCTCCGGTGGATCCTCTCACCGGGCTGCGAGCCGGCGTGCGCACCGGTTGTCGCGAGGTTCTGCTCGAGTCTTTCCTGCCGGGGAGCGAGCCCGCGACCCTCTGTGGCAGGGGCCCTCATTTCCGCCAGCAGTTGCCTTATTTTCTGCACATGAAACCGATCGACGAGAGCCAGCGACTGGTGCTGTCCCGGGATGAACTGGACACCTTAAGAGATGAGGAGGCCCGCTATCTGCGCTGGCTTCCCCTCAGCCGCAGCCTCGCCATCACCTATGGCGACTCCTCCCTGACCGTGGGGGTCCGCCTCCGCGATGAAGGTCCATTCGCTTCCTGGGGACGCTGGCGGACCGCGCCCGAACCTCCCGGTCAGGTCCCCCAGGGACGACTTCTGCTCACGGAAAGCGCGCCCCTGCCTGAAGATCTTCCTGAACCGCCCGAGGACGTGTTGCCCCTGGACGAACGCCGTGGCCTGGATGGTCGCCGTCCCCAGGCGATCATCATCCAGGCCGACCGCTAGAACGAACGCCGCCTACTTCCCTTCGACCCCCTGGGGGGAAAGGGGTGCCAGGCTCTGGAAGGCTGGGAGATCGCGCAGCATCTCCGCCAGTTCGGGCTGCCGCCGGCAGAGTTCATCCAGGTCTTTACGTGCTTCCTCGGGCTGCTTCATGGCTGCCAGTACCAGGGCGCGATTCAACAGGTAGCTGCTGTTCTCCGGCACCAGGTCCAGGGCCCGGGAATAACCCTCTGCCGCCGCCCGCCGGTCCCCCTGTTGCTCATGCCAACCAGCCAGGTTATTCCAGGCCTCATGGCAGGCAGGATCGATCTCCAGCGCCCGCTCAAAACACCCGCGAGCCCTCTCCACGGCCCCCAGTTCCCCGGCCACATGCCCCAGGTTGCTCCAGGCCTGCGCATCCTCGGGCTCCTGGCGCACGGCAGCTTCCAGGTGACGCCGGGCTTCGCGCAACCGGCCCTGGCCCAGTAACACGGTGGCCAGGTTGTAATGAACTCCCGGGCGATGGGGCTCAAGCTCCAGGGCGCGGCTGTAGCCACGCACCGCCGGCGCGTCCTGCCCCAGGAGGGAATGTGCATAGGCCAGGCGAGCCCAGATACCGGCCTCCTCGCCATCCAGGAGAGCGCGCCTCAGACAGCTGACAGCACCGGCCGGATCCTCGCCATCCAGAAGGACATCGGCAGAACGAACCCAGGCTGTACGCCGATCCATCCCCTGCCGCCCGGCTCGCCGCCAGCAGAGGACAGCCTCCTCCATATCGCCGGCCTGACGATGAGCTTCCGCCAGGCCGTCCCACGCGGCCCTGTTTTCCGCCTCCCTGGTCACCACCTCTTGCAGGCAACCGCGGGCCTCCCCGGCACGCCCCTTCAGGAGAAGACCCCACCCCAGGTTGAGCCAGGCCACGGTCAGGTTTTCAACGGCCTTCACGGCCCGCCCATAGCAATCCATGGCCGGGCCCAGAGCGCCGTTCTGCTGGTACAGAACACCGAGATTGTTCCAGGCCACCCCATGTGCCGCATCAGCCGAGAGGGCTTCCTTCAGGTAGCGCACAGCCTCACGCGGACGCCCTTCCCGGGCCAGCCTGAGGCCACGCCCTGTGATGTCATTCCGGGTATCGGTAGCCTGTCCGTCAGCCGCCGGAATGACACGAGGTTGCCAGGAAGCCAGTTGATCCGCACCCATTCCCCCAGCATGCTGAACGGGGGCGGCCAGGGGACCGGCCGGCAGTCCGCTGCGGTAAAGATCAGATTGCATGAATCGATCTTTGTTCATGAAGGCCACTCTCCTTTCGCCTGGCGATATGCCACGGAACGCAGGCCGTACTTGCGCATGAGACGCTGGAACGCGGAGCGGTTGAGCCCCGCCACACTGGCCGAACGGGTCACATTGCCGTCATGTCGGGCCAGCAAGGTGTGGAGATATTCTCTCTCAAACTGTCCTACGGCGTGCTTCTTGGCTTCCCGAAACACCATCCGGGCTTCGCCCGGCATGCCTTTCTCCGTGGCGACCGCCTGCAGAATTTCCGCTGGGATATCGGTCGTGGTCACCTCGATGCCATCGACCAGGGAGACCATGCGCTCCATGACATTGCGCAGTTCGCGCACGTTACCGGGCCATGAATAGGAAGCCAGGCGTTCCAGGCAGGCGCCGGAGAACCGTTTCTGCGGCTCCTGACGAAGCTGTGAGAATTCTGCCAGAAAACCCTGGACCAGGACGGGAATGTCCCCCAGGCGTTCCCTGAGTGAGGGGACGCGCAGGGGGATCACATTCAGTCTGAAGTAGAGATCTTCTCTGAACGTTCCGGCTTTTACCGCAGCCTGCAAGTCTTCCCGGCTTGCCGCGATGACCCGTGGTCGTGCCGCGCCGGCACCCTGTTTGGGAGCAACCTGCGCCTCATGGTGATCCAGAAAGCGCAGCAGCTTGGCCTGCAGCCCGGGTGCCAGCTCATCAACATCATCCAGAAACAGGGAGCCAGCTCCTGCATTGGCCGGCAGACTCTGCGCTCCCTCGCAGTCATGATCCTCTTCCTCTCCGGCGAATCCGATCATGCCCAGAACGGTATTCAGTGCCGTCCCATCCAGGGCGAGGAACGGCTTCCCCTGCCGGGGAGAAGCATCATGAAGGGTGCGCGCCGCCAGTTCTTTCCCGCTGCCAATCTCGCCCTGCAGAAGAACCGTCGACTCGGTGGCCGCCGCCCGCCGGATCAAGTCGCGCAGATCCACGGTAGCTCGACTCTCACCCAGGATGCGGCTGGAGGCGGCGAGCTGCGGCGCGGCCACCTTGCGGCCATCTCTCGGCGAGTTCTGCAGGGCCCGCCGAACCACTCGACAGAGATGCTCATTATCAAAAGGTTTTGTGACCACATCGTCGGCCCCCTGCCGCACCGCGGCCACGGCGCTCTCGATGGAGGGATAGCCGGTGAGGACCACGATGGGAAGGTGGGGAGTCAGCCGGCGGGCCTCCCGGATCAGTTCCATGCCATCCCGTCCGGGCATGCGCAGATCCGTCAGGACCAGGTCATAGTCCCCCCCACGCAACTCCCCCAGGGCCGCGTCGGTGTCCGTTGCCGTTTCCACCGCATATCCGTCCTGGCTGAGGACCTCACGGCAAAGATCGAGAACCTGCGGCTCGTCATCAACAGCCAGGATGCGTAAGCTCCCCATGTCAACGCCCTGCTCTCGGTGCATCGTCCCCGGCATCCTGCGAGAGCAGACGGAGGCGCGCCGCCACGTCGCGGTAGTTGGCATTGCTGGCGTAGACTTCGGTGAAACAGTTGCGTGCTTCGTCAACCGCACCCTGTTCCTGGTGCAACGTGCCCAGATCATAGAGCAGCCCGGTGATCTGATCTTCGACCGAGCCACCGGAGCCGCCACGATCCAGCCCCTTTCGATACCACTTCTCGGCGATCTGGGGCATGCCTTTGGCGCGGAAACACAATCCCAGCATGATGCAGCACATCAGAAAGCTGTCGGGATGCTGCGCGGCCTGCTGAAACGCCCCTATGGCCTCATCCAGCATCTCCATCTCTTTGAACGCAATACCCAGTTGATAGTGCGTCTGGTGGTCCTCTTCACCCACCTGGCGCTCGATGGCTTCGCGGATTCCCGTGACCGGGTTCTGTTCCTTGTCCAGATCGTCCACGATGGCAGGCGCCGCGGGCTCCTCGTCCTCGGCAGAGAGTTCCTGCTCGATGGCTTGAGCGAGATCGAAATAGCCATCCTGACCACCCCCGTCGTCCAGGTCCACCACCGGCTTGTCCTCTGGCACCGTCGGCACTTCGTCCTGATCCTCAGGCACCGCCGCCTGATCCTCCTCGAGCACTTCGGGTTGGACCTCCGGTGACTCGGCCCGGACCTCCGGTACTTTGGGTTGGACCTCCGGTGCCTCGGAGGACGCTTCATCATCCAGCACCAGATCCAGGGTTTCTTCCTCGATGACCTTCGGAGATGGTTCCGCCTTCACGGGTGGTGAGGGTTTGATCACGTCGGGCGGCGCGGGCGGGGCTGGCGTTGCAGTTGGGTCGCTGCCGACGAAGGTTGGCTGGTAGACGGACAGCGGCTCATCAGCGGCCAGGCCTCTCAATATCCTGGACAGTGAGGGATTGTCGGGTTGCAGGTTCACGGCTCGGGCAAGAATCTGGCGGGCTTCCTCCATCTCTCCCCGCAAGCGATGCAATTCCGCCAGTTGCACCGACTGCAGAGCGCAGGCCTCACCCTGCCCGATCTCGCAATACAGCTCGGTCAGGCGCTGGTGGGCGACCAGCGTGCGTGGATAGCGCTCGACGATCCGGGCCAGATGAGCAGCAGCCTTGGCGTGCAGGCCATACTTGACGAACACATCAGCCTCGACCAGATGCTCATTGACGAACTCCGCATCCACTTCAGAGCCATCTTCGCCTTCCAGGATGACCACGTCGCCGGTGGCGGCAGGCGGCTCCCCGGCCGCAGCCTCCCGGGCCTCTTCGGTGTCCGGCGGAGGAAGGGGATCGGAAGGTGTGTCATCGTCGGGGGCCACCCGGTTCAATCGTTTCAGGATCTTCGCCAGCTCACTCTTGTGCTTTTCCGTGTCCAGGCAACGAGAGAGCAGATCCAGGCCGGTGTCGAGCTCCGCGCCCTCTATTTTGTCCTGGCGGCAGAGGTCCAGCAGCAGTCCCTGGGCCATGTCCATCCCGGATTCACGCTTCAAGATGTCGCACAGCAGACGGAGGGCGCGACCATGCTCTCCCTCCTCTCGCAACAGGGTGACCAGATGTTTAAGACTCTCGGCCACCTCCTCAAGCCGGCCTTCCAGCAGATCCAGGCGGAGCAGGCTCTCCTGATAGCCCATATCCCCAGTCGCGAAAGCACTGTCGGCTGCCGCCTGCAGGACATCGCGAACTCCCTCCGACTCCCCTTGTGCGATGAGCGCTTCACCCAGGAGGGCCTGCAGATGAGGAAGTTCATCTTCCTCCAGCCGCTGTCGGAGTTCCTGCACGGCCTCCTCGCCACGCTGGTTGCTCACCATGAGGCGAATCATGTAGGCCATGGGCTCGGGATCCGTGGGAGCACCTGCAGCCGCTTCACGGCAGCATTCCAGAGACTCTTCAAGATCGCCGCTGCGGGCCAGCCCGGCCGCGGCGCGCATGAAGGTCGCCACGGCGCGTTCCTCTTCGCCGGCGGCCAGAAGTTTGGCTCCCTGGGAACGCAATCCCGACCAGTCGTCGGGGCAGAGTTCCAGCACCCTTGATTCAAGTTCCAGGGCGCGCTCCGACTCCCCCGCTTGCGCAAGGAGGCTGGCGGCCTTACGGAGATTGTCCAGAGCATCCCGGGTCAGTCCAACATCGGAATAGAGCTTGGCCAGATCCTCCCTTACCTCTGCATCACGAGGTGCCAGCTTGGCCATCTTCTTGAACATGGCGATGGCCTTGGTGGCAAAGCCCCGTTCCCGGTACTGCTCCGCGATGCGCCGGTAGCAGTCCACGGCACGGGAGACCTGCCCGGCCTTGCGGTACAGATCGCCGACCTTGTTGAGGGTTCCGGCGTCTTGGGGATTGTCATCGAGCAGCCGCTTGTATTCTCGGATGGCGTCTTCAAGACGCCCCTGGCGCAGCAACTTTTCCGCCGTGCGGCTGACTTTGGCTCGATTGATCGCCATACCTCTCCATCTCCCGCGGACGGGGAGGGCCGGCGCCAATCATGCCGAGGAGCCCAGGGCTCGCGCCCCGGGCATCTCCGCTAACGCTTCTCGGCGATGCGCGCAGCCTTCCCACGGCGTTCCCGCAGGTAATACAGCTTCGCGCGCCGGACCCGGCCACGCCGGACCAACTCAATTTTCTCGATCATCGGCGAATGCAGAGGGAAGACCCTCTCCACCCCGACACCGTAAGAGATTTTACGGACGGTGAAGGTTTCGCGAGAACTGCCATGTTTGCGCGCGATGACCACGCCCTTGAACACCTGCACCCGTTCCTTTTCACCCTCGATAATGCGAACATGCACATTGACGGTGTCGCCCGCCCCGAACTGGGGGTGTTCCCTGCTGGCGGCAGCCTGTTGCACTTTCTCCACAGGATTCATCTTCCGGTCCTTCCATGAATCAATCTAGGTTCCTTTTCGACGCTTTCCAGTCCCTCGCCACCTTTTTGGAGCAGGTCTGGGCGTCGTTCCCTGGTCAACTCTAAACTCTTATCCTGTAGCCATTTAGCGATACGCATGTGGTCACCTGAGAGGAGTACCTCAGGCACGGGAAGCCCCTTAAAGGTGGCAGGCCGGGTCCAGGTGGGCCAATCCAGAGATCCTGCTGCGAAGGAATCCTTGCTGGCACCGAGAGGATCCCCAAGGGCGCCGGGCAGGAGCCGTGCCAGGCCCTCGATCAGCACAAGAGCCGGCAATTCACCGCCTGACAGCACATAGTCGCCAATACTGATCTCTTCATCCACCAGGTGCTCACAGACTCGTTCATCAACCCCTTCGTAGCGCCCACATATGAGAAGTACCCGCTCAAGGTCAGCCAGACGGGCCAGATCGGCCTGCTGGAGGCGTCGCCCGCGGGGTGACAGCAGGACCCGCCAGCGCCGTCCCGGCACTGCCCCTGTCTCAATGGCCGCAACCCCATCAAAGATGGGCTCCGGCCTCATCACCATGCCGCCACCCCCCCCGAACGGCGCATCGTCCACCTGTCGACTGGCACCGATCCCCCACTGGCGCAAGTCGTGAACCTCCACCACCAGTTTCCCGGCCGCCTGCACACGTCGCAAGATCCCATAGGGCAAGGCATGGCGCACCATGTCCGGAAAGATCGTGAGGACATCGATGCCCAACCGGCTCACCGCACCTCCTCCGCCTCACCTTCCAGCAGCCCTGCCGGAGGGTCGACGATGATCTTCCCGGCCCGAGTGTCGATCTCCAGAACGATGGCCCGGACCAGAGGCACCAGTGCTTCAACACCGTCGCACCGCTCCACCAGGAGGAAATCATGGGCCTCGCCTGCCTGGGAATCTTTCACCTTGCCCAGCTCCCGCCCATCTCGGTGAAACACCCTGGCTCCCACCAGATGGAAGGTGTAGAAACGGTCCTCCGGCAGAGCCGGGAGTTGTGATTCCGCGAGGAAGATGTGCCGACCAACCAGTGCCCTGGCCTGGCTGATGGATTCCACCTCGGGGAACTGGAGGATCCAGCGCCCCTTGTGGACCCAGTTGCGCCGCAGCGATACACGTTGCAGACCTCCCGACTCACCCCCCAGAAACACCTCCTCCAGACCCAGCAGGCGTTCAGGCGGGCCGCCGGCGCACACTGCCGCGACCTCACCGCGATTGCCACGGGAGGCGACAATGGTTGCCACCAGGACGGGAGAATTCATGGGCGCACCAGGGCCTTCAAGCTGTGGCGGAACTTTCCTTGCGCACCCGTGCCATGAGGTTGGCAACGGTCTGCGAGGGGTGTGCGCCCTTTTTGATCCATTCATCGGCCTTGGCAAGATCAATGCGCACGGCGGAGGGTTTGCAACGCGGATCATACGTGCCCAGGATCTCGTTGAACGGGCCGGTGGGAGTCCGGCGTTCATCCGAGACGACAATACGATAATAGGGGCGATGTTTGGCTCCCATCCTTCTGAGCCGGATCTTCAACATGCTTCTCTTCCTTTCCTTCTCCCGGGCCGGCGTCAGACCGGCTCCCGGTCATTAGAATTTCATCTGCCGGAGGGCACCCGGATCGAAACGTCCTCCGGTTTTCTTCATCATGCGATGGAGCGACACGAACTGCTTGAGCAAACGGTTGACCTCCTGGATGGAGGTTCCTGAACCCCGCGCGATTCGTTTTCTGCGACCGCCGTTGATGATGGTGTGATCATGGCGCTCGCCTGGAGTCATGGAGTTGATGATGGCCTCCGTGCGCTTCAACTCCTGGCCCGACTGCTCGGGGAGATTGAGATTTCCAACTCCCGGCATCATCTTCAGCAACTGGTCCAAGGGTCCCAGTTTCTGCACCTGGCGCAGCTGATTCCGTAAATCCTCCAGGGTGAATGGCTACTGCCTCATCTTCCGGTACAGGATGCGGGCTTCTTTCTCATCGGACACCTCCTTGACTTTTTAAATGAGGCTTAATACATCAC
>JAPUKF010000160.1 GCA_027295805.1 Acidobacteriota bacterium
CATCCTTCGCCCTGGCAGAATAGCCGGCTGACAAATCCCCTCAGGACACCGCCCTCGCTGATGCAAGCGAAAGACTTCTAGTCCGGTTTGACCAGAGGCGAAAGGAAATCAGGGAATGGGAGGAGCTGCTAGATCGAAACGAGGGCGACGACCGTCGCGCCATCGAGCTTGAACTGACGGACATGAGGCTGCAAGCCCTGTCGGATCTCCAGAGACAATGACCGGCCAGAGTCACAATAAACTGCGGCTCTGAAATGAAAATTCCCGGCCGGGCCTACTCCGTCGCCAGCGGCAGGGCTCTGCCGACACCCTCCGCAACAGCCCGGTCATAAACCGCCCGGGCCACGGCCATGTCCTGGACGGCCAGGCCGGTGGAATCGAACACGGTGATGCCGCCGCCACGGGTGCGGCCCTCGCCACGCCCGGCCACGACTTCACCCAGGCTCCCGGCCAGGTTGTCGGCGCTCCAGGCGCCGCTCCTGACCGGCACGTTGACCTCGCCGCTGTGCAGGGCCTGTTCCCGGTCGTCGATGAACACCCGCGCATCCTGAAGAATAGCGGTCTCCAGTTCCTGCTTGCCCATGGCGTCGGCGCCGATGGCATTGATATGGACGGCATCACCCAGCCACTCCCGGCGCACGACCGGCTTGCGGCTGGGCGTGGTGGTGACCACGATGTCGGCGCCGGCCACCGCTTCGCGGGTGTCGCCACAGATGGTGATCTCCAAGCCCGGATCGGTCCCGAAGTGATCCATGAAGGACTGAATCGCTGCCTGGTTGGGATCCGAGAGGCGCACCTGCCCGACCGTGCGCACCAGGCGAATGGCGTCAAGCTGCGCATGGCTCTGCACGCCGGCTCCCACCAGCGCCAGCACCTGGCTGTCCTCCCGAGAAAGGTGGCGGGCGGCAACGCCCCCGGCGGCGCCGGTGCGCATGAGCGTGATGTGGGTGGCATCCATGACGGCCAGCGGCTCGGCGGTCTCAGGATCACTGAGAATGAGAACGGCAATCACCGCCGGCAGGCCCCTCTCCGGATTGGCGGTATGTGAAGACACCCACTTCACTCCGGCTGCCTTGAGAGACGGGATATATGCCGGCATGGCGCGGAAATCACCGTTGAACTCGGGCAGATCCAGGTAGATCTTGGGCGGCATGCGCGTTTCGCCCCGCCCGTGGGCGGCGAAGGCCGATTCCACAACCTGCAACGCTGTCTCCATGGGCAACAGGCGGCGGACATCGGCGCGGCCGAGGAACAGGGTCTCACGTATGGACATGATGAATCTCCTTAAGGCTGCGGTACGACCCTGTCAGGGACTTCCACACGAACATGGCATCAACAGGCGTCGTCGGGATCATGGCGAATTCAGATACGGGGCCCGCCCACCGATAGCCAGAGGACGATGAGGCCCAGGAGCAGGACCAGGCCGTTCAACTGGCCGCCCAGGCGCTGGCGGCGCTCTTCGTCATGAGCCTTCTCCTCTGCATCGGGGCGGGGATCGAACGCCTCGGCCCCGGCGGCTGAAGAGATTGCCCGCGGCTGCAAAGACCACGATGCACTGAGAGCAAGCAGGATCATCACCACCAGCAGCCCGAGCCGCCCCCATAACCAGCCCACCGGCGCGCCGGCCAGCGCCAGGGCGATGAGGCTCACCAGGGCGCCGACGCCGCAGGCCGGTGCAATCATGGAGAAGCTGGAGTGTATGTGGTAGTCCAGAGTATGGGCCAGTTCATCGCTGAGCACCCTGTAGATGCTGGGAGTGACCACCAGAAAGAGAAGGGCCAGACCCCCGATCCAGGTCACCAGACTCAGCAGGTAGATGAAACTCAGCAGCGATTCCACGCTGCCCTCCTCAGTTGTCGAAGCGGCGCTTGCCGAGATCTGCCGGTGGCGCCACCCGCATGTCGGTGGCGGTGGGCGGCGCGCCCACGATCTCCCCCAGTTGCTCGCCGGCCGCCGTCAGGGCGATGACTTCACCCCCTGGAGCCGGATCATCTCCGGGAAGAACCGCCAGGACCACGCTGCGATCTTCTCCCGGTACGCGAGCAGAACTGGTGATCACGCCTTCACCTGGTGCCGCGTGCACTTTCGTGCCGGCCGGCAGCGCCCCCCCGCCGGCAAATGAGATACGCCACAACCGGCGTTTGACCCGGTCATACGTACGCAACCGGGCCATGACCTCCTGGCCCACGTAGCAACCTTTGTCGAAGGACAGAGCGTCCTCCTGGCGCATCTCCAGGGGATTCCAGTCTTCGCTCAATTCGTGCCCCCAGCGCAGCAGGCCGGCCTCCACCCGCAGGGCTTCCCAACCCACCGGATCAGCGCAGACGAGACCGCCCTCGCCAGCGGCCGCCTGCAGGGATTTCATCAGCGGCTCTTTCTGCGCAGAGGCCGCCAGGATCAGCCATGCCGTGCCGCCCGGACCCGGCTCCCTGAGCTGGGTGACCGGAATACCGGCCAGTTGTGCTTCACCGCTCACGGCTTGACCGCCGGCGGCGGCCAGCACGTTGCCTGCTTCCGGCCCATGGAGCGCTAGCAGACAGGTCTCCTCATGCAGATTGGCAATCTGGACATCGTCGAACACCACGTAATGCCGCAGGGTTTCCGCCGGCAGATCCCCGGCCCCGGCGCCGCCGAGAACCAGGAAGGAATCAGGCAGACACAGAACCGTGAGACGATCCAGAAGCCGGCCCTTGCCGGTGATCAGCAGGGTCGGCGCGATCTGCCCGGGCTCCAGTGCATTCATGTCGGCAGTGGTGATGCGATGCAGAAAGCTGGCACGGGCGCTGCCGGTGACGCGCAGGCGTGGCCGATCACCGCTGTCGAGCAGGACGGCGGCTTCATGACCGGCCCGGTAGGTCGCGATGGCGGCAGCGTCTGCGGCAGCCACCTTCACTCTCCCGAGACGAACTCCGGCTCGATGAGACGGGGTAGCACACCGGTCTCGTGACCACGGCACAGAAAACGGCGAATCGCTTCCTTGCCGTCACTGCCGTAATCCACCGTGTGATGATTGACGTACATGCCCACGAAGCGATCGGCCAGGTGCGGCTTGAGGCCGCGAGCAAAGCGCATGGCGTACTCAAGGGCTTCCTCCCGGTGCTCCAGACCGTAGATAATTGAGCGCTTCAGCACCCGATCCACTGTCTGCTGCAGGTCGAGAGGGAACTTGCGTGCCACGGCATTGACACCCAGAGGCAGGGGCAGTCCAGTCTCTTCGTACCACCACTTGCCCATCTCGAACACCGAGACCAGCCCGTTGGAGCGGTAGGTGAGCTGGCCTTCATGAATGACCAGGCCGGCATCCACGCGACCATCGGCCACGGCTTCGAGAATTTCGTCGAAGGGCATGACTTCATAGGCAAACTCGCCCAGCGCCAGGCGAAGTCCCAGGAAAGCGGACGTCATCTCGCCCGGAATGGCGATCTGCACCTTCTTCAACTCCGTCCGGGAGAGGGCTGAGCGGGCCACCAGGACCGGGCCGTAGCGCTCACCCATGGAGGCTCCCGATGACAGCAACGCCCAGTCATCGGCAAGGTAGGCGTACGCGTGCACCGACATGGCGGTCACATCGACCTCGCCATCTCTCGCCATGCGGTTCAGGGTCTCGATATCCCGCAGGATATGGGTGAATTCCAGGCCCTCGACATCGACCTTGTTGTTGGCCAGGGCATAAAACATGAAGGCATCGTCAGAATCCGGACTGTGCGCGAGTTTCAGCGTGCTGGTGGCGGTAACCATCCCGTTCTCCCTGTTCAGGCTTGTCGGCCCGGTGCAGGGCCGGATCGTATCCCGGCGCCGGGGGGCCGTCAATCGGCACTCTGACACGGCAGGGCCCGGCGGGCTAGAATCCACGGCGAAACCGACATGAACACCACCACCCACACCTGGATCGACACCGATGAAGGCCTTGCCCGGCTGGGGAAAGATCTGGCCGGCGAGAGGGGGGTGGCTGTGGACACCGAATCCGACGGCTTCCACCACTATTTCGACAAGCTCTGCCTTCTGCAACTCTCCACCCGTGAGGCCAATTTTCTGGTGGACCCGCTGGCCGTATCCAGCCTGGACCCTTTGCGCCCCATGTTTGCCGACCAAGGCATACGCAAGGTGATGCACGCCGCCGAGCAGGACATCATGTACTTGCGGCGGGATCACCACCTGGAGGTAAAAGGCCTGTTCGACACCGCCGCCGCGGCGCAGCTGACCGGCCGCACCCGCCTGGGTCTGGCGGCTCTGCTGGAAGCCTACTTCGAGATCCACCTCTCCAAGAGCAACCAGCGTGACGATTGGTCCTTGCGCCCTCTCAACCCGGCCCAGCTTGCCTATGCCGTCTCCGACACCAACAACCTGCTGGCGCTGGCCGATCTCCTGGAGCAGGAGGTCCGCGAAAAAGGTCGTCAGGAATGGGCCGACGAAGAGTACCGTGCCCTGGAGCAGAAGCAGATCAACCTGAACAGCGCCGCCCCGGACGAGATCACTCGTGTCAAGGGATGGAAAGATCTTCCACCCCGGGGGCGCGCCGTCCTGCGGGAACTCCTCCGAGGCCGGGACTGCGAGGCCCGCAAACGCGATCGCCCGCCGTTCCGCATCGCCCCCGCTTCCCTGCTGCTGGAACTGGCGGCCAAGCCCCCGGCCGATATCCGGGAGCTTCAGTCCCGCAAGGGGTTCCCCCGCCAGCGCTCCTCATCCCTGACCAGGCAATTCATGGACGCCGTGACCCGCGGACTGGAGCTTCCCGAGAGCGAGTTTCCCCAGCCCCCCCCGCGCGCCGCCCACCCGGGCCAACGGCAGCGCCGCGATGCTCCGTTCGAAGAACGGGTCAACCGGCTGCGAGCCTGGCGCAAGACCAGGGCCGAGCAACTGGGCCTGGAGCCGGGCGTGGTCATCTCCCAGCGCGATCTGGAAGCAGTGGCGGAAAACCCGCCGGGCTCGCAGGGCGAAGACACGACCCGACAGGGCCTGCGCCAGTGGCGCTGGCGCGAGTTTTCCGCCGAGTGGCGGCAACTGCTGTCCTAATCAGTCCAGCGCTCCATCCAGCCCAGCACCTCGCTGTGCCACATGAGGGCCCCTTTGGGGCGCAGCACCCAGTGGTTTTCACCCGGATAGTAGAGCAGGCGGGCAGGGATGCCCCGGCGGCGGAGGACGGTGAAGGTCGAGAATCCCTCACTCTCGGGGACGCGGTAATCGCGGCCGCCATGGATCACCAGCATGGGGGTCTTCCAGTTCTCAACAAACTGGGAGGGTGAGAAGCGCTCGTACATCTCGGGATTTTTCCAGACCGGGCCACCCATTTCCCATTCGGGAAACCAGAGCTCTTCGGTGCTGGTGTACATGGATCGCAAGTCGAAGAGGCCGTCGTGATTGATGAGGCACTTGAAACGGTCGGTGTGTCCGGCGACCCAGTTGACCATGTAGCCGCCGTAAGAGGCACCCAGGGCGCACATGCGCTCGCCGTCGGCGGTCTTGTCGCCGGCCAGGAGGTGATCTAGACCTTTCATCAGGTCCTGGTAGGGCGCGCCTCCCCAATCGCCGCTGATGGCATCGGTAAACGCCTGGCCATAGCCGGTGGAACCATGAAAATTGATGGCCAGGGTCAGGTAGCCGGCGCCGGCATAGATCTGGGGATTCCAGCGGTAGTGAAACTGGTCCGCCCAGGCACCCTGAGGTCCGCCGTGGATCATGAACGCCACCGGCAGCGATTTCCCGGCCGCGACACCCGCCGGCCGCACCAGCCAGCCATGCACCTTGTCCCCATGGGCCCCTGTAAACCAGAAGTCCTCGGCGGGATTCATCTCGACATCCTTGAGAAGTTCGGCATTCATGCTGGTGAGCCGCACCGGCTCCTTGCCCGGGCGCAAGGAGTAGATATCCGCCGGTGCTGTGGCGCTGTCCTGCATGAAGATGATGCTGCCGTCGCGGACCACCTGTACCGAAGTATTGTGATGTTCGGCCACCAGCGGCGTCACCTTGCCATCGGGCACCGACACCGAGAAAATCTTGAGGCGGCCTGTGTCCTGGGCAATGACCATGAGGGACCTGCTGTCGGGAGCCCAGGCCATGCCGGCGACGGAGCGATCCCAGGCGGCGGTCACGGCCTGCGGCGCACCCAGGGACCCATCGCGGGCACGGGCACGGATGACAATATGAAACCGATCGGCTTCGAAGCCGGGTCGATCCATGGCGGTGGATGCCAGCCAGCGGCCGTCGGGCGAATAGGCGGGAGCGGTATCCCAGGCCCGGTTCTCAGTGGTGATCTTCACCGGCTTGTCCGACCCATCCAGCGCCACCCGGAACAGGTCCACATCGGTGCTCCAGGCCGCTTCGCTGCCGGCCAGGATCTTGGCGGCATACGTCAACTCCAGACCGTCGGGCGAAATGGCGATCTCTTCCATGCCTCCGAACGGCTTGGTGGGACTGTCGGCGTCGATCCCCTGCATGAGATCCCGGGGCTCACCCAGGCCGGTGGGACGGCCATCTTCCCCCTTCAGAAGAGGCGCCACGAACAGGTGGCTGCGCAAGCCATCCTCCCAGGTATCCCAGTGGCGGAAGAGCAGCTCGGTGTAGACCCGGGCCGGAGCATCGGCGAACGCCTTGCTCCGCTCCAGGCTGCAATCCAGATCTTCGCAGTCGGGGGCCACTTCCAGGGAAAAAATGATCTGCGTTCCACCGGGGACGATGGTGAAGCCACCCATATCCAGCGGCAGATCACTCACCTGCCACGGCTCACCCCCCTGGGTATCCATGGCCCAGAGAGCGGAACTCTCATCACGGTCCGAACTGAACAGCAGGAAGCGGCCGTCGGGCAACCAGCGCGGCGAGCCGTCGTGCACCGACTCCCGCCGGGTCAAGCGGCGAGGCTCACCCCCCTTGACCGGCACCAGCCACAGACTGCCGGTGCTGCCATCGCTCTCGGTGTCATACGTACGGGCCGTGAAGGCGACGAGAGTGCCGTCGGGTGACGGCCGGGGATCTCCGAGCCGGGTGAGACTCCAGAGAAGTTCAGGGGTGAGACCTTCGGCCTGTGCGAATCCGGACAACCCGACCAGGCAAAATGCAGTCGCCAGCAGCAGAACAAACTTGCGCCATGACACGGGAACCTCCCGGCGGATAACCGCCAGCAGCAGGGATGATGACTCAGCGGGTGGAATTGTCCAGAAAGGACTTCAGCTTGCGGCTGCGTGACGGGTGACGCAACTTGCGCAGAGCCTTGGACTCGATCTGGCGGATCCTCTCCCGGGTGACGGTGAACGCCTTCCCAACCTCTTCCAGGGTGTGCTCGGTGCCGTACCCCACGCCAAACCGCATCTTCAGGACCTCTTTTTCGCGCGTGGAGAGGGTACTCAGAACCAGCTCGGTCTCTTCCTTCAGATTGAGGCTGACAACCGCCTCGATAGGCGAGGTGATGCGCGGATCTTCAATGAATTCGCCCAGGTGGCTGCTGGCGTCATCACCCACCGGTGTTTCAAGACTGATGGGCTCCAGGGCAATACGCATGATCTGGCGCACCTTTTCAGAGTCAAGACCCATTTTCTCCGAGACTTCCTCCGCTGCGGGCTCACGACCGAGTTGCTGGACGAGAGAGCGTGAAGTGCGCACCAGCTTGTTGATGGTTTCAATCATGTGCACGGGGATACGGATCGTCCGAGCCTGGTCGGCGATGGCCCGGGTGATGGCCTGCCGGATCCACCATGTGGCATAGGTGGAGAACTTGTAACCGCGCCTGTACTCGAATTTCTCCACCGCCTTCATGAGACCGATGTTCCCCTCCTGGATCAGGTCCAGAAACTGGAGACCGCGATTTGTGTACTTCTTGGCGATGGAGACCACCAGGCGCAGATTGGCCTCGACCAGTTCATGTTTGGCGTTGGCCATCTTCCACTCGGCCCGCTCCACCAGGCGGGCGTATTCAGGCAGATCCTCGGGTGGGGCGCCGACCCGGTCTTCCACCTGGTGAAGCTGGCGGCGGATCTCGCTGCCGCGCCGGCGCAGGGCGCGGCAGCTCTCTTCCAGGGAGGCGCGCTTGAGCCGGCCCTGGACATCTTTCAACTCGGTGAGGAGGTCCCGGGTGAAGCGGCCGAGACTCTTCACTTCCAGAGCCACTTCAAGGAGGGCGCGTTCCGGCATGTTCACCGCCAGGCACTGGCGGGCCGCCAGCACCATGCAGCGCTTGAGGGAGATCTGGGCCCCATTCCAGGCTTTGGACCCTTTCTTCATCCGCTGCAGGCGCCGCCGGATGTCATCGGTCTCACTATTGATGCGCACCAGTTCCCGCAGGGCGGCGCGGGCGTGAGCGAACTGGCGGGCATCGGCCCGCTCCAGTTCATCCTCCAGGCCCGATTCAGTGGTCTCGGCGCCTGCCTTCAGAACCCGGGCGTGCCGTTCCAGATCCAGCAGGCGATCCTTCAGCAGGCAGGTGTGAGCCATGGCCCGCAGCAAAGCCCGGTGGCCGCGCTCGATGCGGCGGGCCAGTTCCACTTCACCCTCTCGATCGAGAAGAGGAACGGTACCCATTTCCCGCAGGTACTTGCGCACCGGGTCGGAGGTGGCGTCCAGTTTGCCATCCTCCTCATGCACGACTTCCCGGTCACGGGCCAGCTTGCGAAGGGCGGCGGCATTGGTGCGGTATTTGTCACCCGATTCGAGGATTTCGATGCCGTGAGATCCCAACAGGATGAACATGTCGTCCAGCTCGTCGGGAGATTTGAGGGAACCGGGGAGCAGGTCATGAATCTCTTCATAGACCAGGTAGCCCTTTTCCTCTCCCAGGGTGACCAGTTGCCGGACCTCTCTGTATTTCTGTTCGACGTCCACGATTGCCTTCCCCCCCGCAAGCGCCGTCCCCGCGGCGCTCACAGGTGCTCGTTTCTTCGACGGCGCAAACGAAACACCATCAAAGGGTTTCGATCAACCTCCTCACCTCGAGCTTCCTGCGCAGCAACCTCTCCACATCGGTGGTGTCACCACCCTCCTCCATGCTCTGGGTGAGTTGCCGTTGCAGGATCCGGCTCTCTTTTTCTAGATTCTCCTTCTGAATGATGTGCCACGATTCTTTCCAGTCGGCGGCGACAAGTCCCGGGAAATCCTCCATGACCGCCGCCAGCAGGCGGGCTTGATCCTCCTTCTCAAGCAGCGCCTGCAGCCCTTCCACCGTCACTTCATGGCCCGCCCGTTCCTGATCGAGCAAGACCATGATGATGTGGCCGGCAGGCAGGTCACGTAACTCCTCCTCGCGAGCGGTGCCGGCAACCTCACGCCGCACGTCGCTACAGGTTAGCAGCAGGTGCATGAGCTGGCGTTCGGCCAGGCTGCAGTTCCTCGCCGGCCGGGGCCGCGCCGGGGCCGGCGGCGCTTCGCCCCGCCGCAACGCCGGCGCCACCCGCCGGAACTCGGCCCGCAGATCGGCTTCTTTCAGATCAAGGCGCTGGGCAATGCGGGCCATGGCCGCCGCCAGCAGAACTCGGTTGTTCAAATCCGCCAGGCGCGGCAGGATGTCCGCCACCGCCTGGGCCTTGGCCTCCGGGGTTGTGATATCCCGGCCTGCGCAGGCGCTGCTGATGACATACTCGATGAAAGACGGCGCTCCGGCTGCCAGCTTCAGATAGGCTTCAGCACCGGCGGCGCGAACGTGACCGTCGGGATCCTGGCCGTCGGGTAGCTCCAGCACCCGCAACTCGAAGTCATGTTCCATGAGAACTGTCACGGCCCGATCGGCGGCGCTTCGCCCGGCCCGATCGGCGTCGAAGTTGATCACGGCCCTATGGGTGTAACGAGCCAGGAGCCTGGCATGTTCGGGGGTGAAACTGGTTCCCAGCACCGCCACCACGTTCCGGACACCGGCCTGCCACAGGGAAGCAAAGTCGGTATACCCCTCCACGATGATGACCCTGTCGGCTTCCCGGATAGCGTCCCGGGACCAGCTGAGTCCATAAAAATGGCGGCCCTTCTGGAAGAGGGGTGTTTCCGGCGAGTTCAGGTACTTGGGTTCGCCCTCGCCCAGGATGCGACCACCGAACCCGATGACACCGCCACCGGCCTGCTCGATGGGAAACATGAGCCGGTCCCGGAATCGATCGTAGCTGCCACGGCCATCCTTGCGCGGCACTGTCAGCCCGGCCTTGAGCAATTCTTCTTCCCGGTAGCCCGCCTGCCTCAGGCGGGACTTCAGAGCATCCCAGCTGTCCGGGGCATAACCGATTTTCAGATGCTGGACGGTGTCGGTGTCCAGGCCACGCCGGGCCAGGTAACGGCTGGCGGTGGCGCCGGCACCTGATGCCAGGCTGCTGCGGAAAAATGCGGCGGCCTCCCGGTGCATCTCGCGCAAGCGGGTTTGCTCACCGCTGCTCCCGCCCCGGTGCTGGGGGATGGGCACGCCAAAGCGCTGTGCGAGTTCCCGCAGGGCGTCGGGAAACTGCGCGTTCTCATGGAGCATGTAGAACTTGAAGACATCCCCGCCGACCTGGCAGCCGAAGCAGTAGAACAGGCCTTTCTCGGGATCCACCGTGAAGGAGGGAGTCTTCTCATCATGGAACGGGCAAAGACCCTTGAGCTTGCGGCCGGAGGTCTTCAGAGACACATATTCACCGATCAGCCGGTCGATGCCGGCTGCGGCACGCACCTCCTGGACAAAATCGCCCCCGGAAGAGCCTCCCACCAGATTTGCCCCTCGCGCGATGTTGACTTTCACGACAAAAAGACTGCCCATAAATATAGAGCTGTCCAGGTGTCTGTCAAGGTCGACTCTTCGGTTTTCTTGACTTTGGTGCCTTCTGGCGCACCATGAGATCGGCCGCCAAAGCCGCGCCCAGACCATTGTCGATGTTGACCACCACCAGGCCACCGGCGCAGCTGGTCAGCATGGCCATGAGGGCGGTGATTCCGCCGAAAGCGGCACCATAACCGACGCTGGTGGGCACTCCAATGACCGGGCAGGGAACCAGTCCCGCGACCACCGACGGCAATGCTCCCTCCATGCCGGCCACGGCGATGATCACCGAGGCGCGGGTCAGCTCTTCGCGGGTCCCCAGCAGGCGGTGCAGGCCGGCCACGCCCACATCGGTGATGCGTGCCACCCGGTGGCCCAGAGCCTCCAGTGTGATGGCCGCTTCATCGGCCACTGGCAGATCGGTGGTGCCGGCACAGCAAACGACGATGCCGCTCTGCCGCCGGCTGGGCCGGCTGCCCATCACGGCCATGCGGGCCGACCGGTGCAGGACCGCATCCGGCAGGCGCACTTCGATCTCATCCAGAGCTTCCTGGGAAAGACGCGTGGCCAGCACCGGTCCACCGGCCGCCGCCATATGACCGGCGATGCGAAGGATCTGCTCCGGCGACTTGCCCTGGCCAAAGATGATCTCAGGCACCCCGCGACGCAGGCGGCGGTGGTGGTCAATGAGGGCGTCTCCCAGATCTTCGAACGGCAGATGGGCCAAGGCGTCCACAGCCCCATCCACACCGATGTCGCCACGGCGTACTCGCTCAAGGAGCTGGCGCAGACTGTTCGCGTCCATAAGGGAGACCGGGAATGTTACCACCATTGACACCCTTCTCCGGGCTGCACTAGCCTTCTCTTATGTCACCCCGGGGTCAGGAACAACGAAAGCACGACAGGGTTTCCCCTAATCTGACCCTGCAGACCATCGGCTCGGAATACGGCACCATCGAAATGGAGATCTCCAACCTCAGTCTGGGAGGCGCCTACTGCCTCTCCTCCAGGGAGATCCCCGCCATGACCCGGCTGCGTCTCAATATTTTTCTCCCCTCCACCGACGGCCATGAAGCTCGCCTGCACTTTCCCATCGACGTGGAGGCCGTGGTGGTGCGAGCCGAAGGCGTCAACGGGCATGGCGGAGATCCGGCCTGGCGTCTGGCTCTCTTCTTCTCGCGCATGGCCGCGCAGGACCGGGAGGTCCTGGCTCGTTACCTGCGCTCCGTGTCGGGTCCTTGAGCCACGAGCTCATCGTGGGCGCCACCGGTGCCTCGGGTGCCGCCGTGACCGTCGCCTTGCTGCGCGCCCTGCTGCGTCAGGAGCAGGTCAGCCGCATCCATTTGATCTGGAGTGACGCCGCCCAGCCGGTCATGTCCCAGGAGTTGCGGGTGCCGGGACTGGACGTCGGCACCTTCAAGACCAGGTTCCTGGAAGATGACCCGCGAGTGACCACCTGGCGCAACGACCAGCTCGCCGCCCCCATGGCTTCAGGCAGCTACCCCACCGGCGGTATGATCATCGTCCCATGCAGCATGAACACACTGGCCGCCGTGAGTCACGGCATCGCCGACCGCCTGCTGACCCGGGCCGCCGACGTGATCCTCAAAGAGCGGCGCCCCTTGCTTCTGGTGGTGCGGGAAACCCCCCTGAGTCTCATCCACCTGGAAAACATGGCGCGAGTCACCCGCTCCGGCGCCACGGTCTTTCCCCTCTGCCCGGCCTTCTACGCGCAACCTGACAGCATCGGGAAGATGGTGGAAGATTTCACTCTGCGCCTGCTGGATCATCTGGGCCTGGCGGCGGATCGGGGCTTTCGCTGGGGCATCACGCCGCAGCGTTGAATGCCATCTCCATGCCGTCTGTCACCACCACGCCCCATCACTACGGCCGCCTTGGCGAGACCCTGACCATGGTGCGCTTCTCCCACACTCTGTTTGCCATGCCGTTTGCCCTGACCGGGATGCTGCTGGCTGCCAGGGGCCTGCCCCGGCTCGAGGTGTGCGGGTGGATCCTGGTAGCCATGGTGGCGGCGCGCACGGCCGCCATGACTTTCAACCGTCTGATGGATCGGCATCTCGACGCCGGCAACCCGCGCACCGCCAATCGTTCCCTGCCGGCGGGCCGTCTGACACCGCTTTTCGCCGGCGGCGTTTTCGCGGTGTCCTTAATCCTTCTCCTTCTGGCGGCCTGGCGCCTCAATCCCCTGGCTCTGCAGCTGGCCCCCCTGGCCCTGGTGATCATCTGCGGCTATTCCCTGACCAAGCGCTTCACCTCCCTGAGCCACCTGGTCCTGGGATTGTCACTGGCCGGCGCCCCTCTGGGTGCCTGGATCGCCGTGCGCGGCGACGTGCGCCTGGAACCGCTGTTGCTGGCAACGGCAGTGCTGTTCTGGACCGCCGGTTTCGACGTCATCTACGCGCTGCAGGATGAACAGTTTGACCGGAGCGCCGGACTCCACTCTTTGCCTGTTTTGCTTGGCCCGGGCCAGGCTCTGATCATGGCTCGTCTGTTTCACCTGCTGACAGTCATCTTGCTCTTCGCTCTGGGTCGCGTGGCGACTCTCGGCTGGTTCTACACGGCCGCCGTCATGGGCAGTGCCATGCTCCTGATTGTTGAACACAGGCTCGTTTCCGCCGCCGACCTGTCGCGCATGCAGATGGCTTTCTTCCGTCTCAACGTTGCCCTGGGTCTCATTGTGCTCGCCGGCACCGGCGTGGATCTGCTCTGGGCTTGAGTCTGCACGGGGCGCGGCCGCGAAAGCCGCTCCAGACAAGCAAATCCGCTTCCTGTCTCTTGACACTCTCGTGTGTGTCGGCTATAAAAGCGCCGACGCTATCTTGCGCGTCCATGCGCAGGCAAAGGAGGTGATTGAATGAACAAGGCAGATCTCATCGAAGCGATCGCCAAGGACGTCGAGCTGAGCAAAGCCGACGCCGGTAAGGCTCTTGATTCGCTGACCAGGAGAATCACCCAGTCACTGAAAAAGGGTGAGAATGTCACGCTGGTCGGCTTTGGGACCTTTTCGGTGACCAAGCGGAAGGCTCGCACCGGCCGCAACCCGCAGACCGGCGAGACAATCAAGATCAAGGCCAAAAAGGTTGCGAAGTTCAAACCTGGCAAAGATCTGATGAAGTCCGTTTCCCGATAGCAGCCCCTATCGAGAAGATACCGAGAAGGGGCGGACCTTGAACGGTCCGCCCCTTTTCTTATCGGGACATCCTGATTTGCTCTCTGTCCCTGCTTTCTCTTCCGCCTGATGAGTAGCCATCAGCACGGATTCGCTGGAATAAGCCTGTTTTCCGCGTTGTGCGCCTATAAGACGGGACGACCCGGATCTACCCGGATCGCCCCGAGCAGGAGGGGGAATTCACTGCCACGTTGATGGCTGCCACCTGCGGGTAGCCAAACCATAAGCATGTTTCATGCCGGAAATAATGCTGTCAGGCCATTGGCACACCCGTGCGCGACGGCGGCAGGATAGCCGTCAGAATATGCTTTGCCGTCTAGGGTTTGAGACCGGGCTTGCCGACAGGATGGAGAGCCGGGACCCCCTTCTTCAGGGACACGCATTCCGGCCCGCACTGTACACATGAACAGTTAACTGTCTGATTGTGGAGCAGAGGCATGATTTTCTTCCGCCCCGGCCGATTCAGGAGAAGTCGAACTTGCGTAACATCTTATAGAACTTGGACTCACTCACTCCCAGCAGTTCGGCCTGGCGGATACGGGTGAGATCCGGGTGTTCTTTCAGGATCCGCTCCATCGTTTCCCGCTCGGCTTCCTTGATGGCTCCTGTCAGCGATGTCCCGCCGTCGGCCTTCCAGTACACTCCCCCAGACTGCCGGGTCAGATCCTCCAGCGCACGCTTCATGGTGTTGACGCATACTTGCTCGACTTCCTCGTCCACTGCCAACCGGGCGGCCAGTTGCTGCACCTGCCGCACGTTTCCGGGCCAGTGATAATCAGCTTCCATCAGATAACAGACTGCCTCGTTGGTGATCTCCAGCCAGCGCAGAGAATGGTCCCCGCGAGCCTCTCCCTGGTCGAGAAAGTGGCGCAACAGGAGGGGGATATCTTCGCGCCGCTCACGCAGCGGCGGCAGGCGAATGGCAAGAAAATTAAGGCGGTGAAAGAGATCCTGACGGAACCTGCCCTGCTGGACGAGGGCATCCAGATCCTGATTGGTGCTGGTGATGAAGCGCAGATCGGCGCACCGTTCCCGGTGATCCCCCACCGGCTCGTAGGTCTTCTCTTCCAGGAGGCGCAGGAGTTTGGGCTGAAGAGAGCCGGGCAGGCTGCTGATCTCATCCAGGAAGAGGGTTCCCCCCTCGGCATCCTGGATCTTGCCGATGCGGTCCTGGTCGGCGCCGGTGAAGGCGCCCTTGCGATGCCCGAACAAGGTCGATTCCACCGTACCCGGCTCAAGGCTCGGGCAGGCAAGATGGACGAACTTGCCGTCCCGCTGACGTCCCCCATGGTGAATCACCCGGGCCAGAAGGTTCTTGCCGGTCCCGGTCTCACCTGTCAGGAGCACAGGAAAGTCACTGCGGGCGGCATGGGTGACGCTCTTTTCCAGGCGGCGCACCGCCTCCGAACGCCCGATGAAACGACCGAAATGCCAGTCCCCGCTGAGAAGGGTTCGGCTCTCCTCGACCTCACGGCGAATCTGACCTTCTTTGGCGCGCAGGCGATTGCGCTCCTCGATGAGGTCCCGGCCGGCCTTGAGGGCGGCCAGGGCCTGCGCCGAAAAATGGCCCAGGTCTTCCAGCAGGGCCTGATGTTCCCCGGTGAAGTGGCCCGTCTTGTTACTCTCAAGATAGAGAATACCGCAAACTTTCTCTTCCACGAACTGGGGCTGGCAGAGTATGGAGACGATGCGCAGGTTCTGGATCGACTCATTCTCCATGAAACGCTCGTCCTCCATGGCATTGGGGACGAGAATCCCCTGCCCGGACTCCAGGACGTGGACGAAAAGACTGCGGCTGTAGGCACCGGCGGCACCCGCGGCGTGGCGCCGGGTAAATCGGTGCAGAACTCGGTAGGTGAAGGCCCCTCCCTGTCCGACCTCGATGAACGCACCGCGATCGGCGCCGGTCAGGGTCACGGCCTGGTCAAGAATCAGGGCAAGAACCCGGTCGGGTTCCACGGCCTGGCGGAGGACTTCACTGATGGCCTTGAGAAAGAGAGCGCCGAGTTTGTCGTGGTTTGTTGCCATACTCTGCCTGCCCGGCCGGTTTGGGCGACCGGAGTCATACCCGCATTATACGGCATAATCGGGGCAGGGCAGGTAATCCTTGCCGTTACAAGGCCTGCGGGTCGCCGATGAGCAGCAGGGGATCATGGCTCTCGACGGCCTGACCCTCGGCCACATGAACCTCGTTGACCACGCCGTCGCGGGGC
>JAPUKF010000161.1 GCA_027295805.1 Acidobacteriota bacterium
CAGCAACAAGGCGCCCAGGCCCGCGGCAGTGTCCATGTGAAACTGGTAGAGATACTCACCTTTGTTGATCGGGCTGAACCACTGCACGAAGAAGCTGGTCAGGACCAGGAGGCCGCCGAGCAGCGTGATGAAGAGCCAGAAGCCGGCGGACCGGGCTGCGGCCGCCGCCTCGCCGTGTGAGTGGTCGTGCCCCGCGGTCTGCTGCTGAGAGTGGTGCGCCGCTTCCGCTGCCTTAATGCCGAGAACCTGATGGGCCATGATGTCTTTCGCTGGTGGAATGTTGCGGAGGCAAGCACCCGCACCGGGAGCCCGCGCACCTGTTTACGTTCAAGTTGCTCGCCGGGTTCGGCCATACGGCGGCCGGCGGATGCCTCAGACCACGGCTTGGCGTTTGGCGGCCCTCCAACACCGGAAGTCAGCCACGATTCTAGCCCACTTCCCGGGTCTCGAAAAGCGACATTGCCAGCAGAAGAAGCGCGGCGATGTAGGCCAGGGCGTAGCCCGACGTAGAGACCACATAGCTCAGCGGGATCAGCCGGTACTCATTGAGGGCATCCACCATCCAGAAAAGCTGGAAGTTGGGAACCACCCGATAGGCTGCCGTCCAGAGTCCTCCCCAGAGTCCCGGCAGTTCGGCCATCGGCCTGATCACCTGGTCGCTGACCAAGCCCACAGCGATGGCCAGAAAGTTGATCAGGAACGTGAGAAGCAAACCGAGCCGGGTGGCTGCCGCGACCGCCAAGGCCGCCAGCAGCCCGACCGCCCAAAAGATGAGGCACGACGCCTTGAGTATTTCCCTCCCCTGGAGCTTCCGAGTGGAGTCTACCAGGTACCTGACGGTCTTCTTCCACGGAATGTCGTCGCTGAGCTCCAGCAGGTATGCGCGGTCTTCGTCACTTATCGGTCCTTTGTGATTCGAGCGCACCAGCTTGCCGCTATGTCCCTCGAACCGGGCATTACCCTCGTTCGGGCGGAATGAGATGATCCCCTTGAAGACACCTTCCTCGACCAATTCAGGGAGCAGGGCGTCGATGTTCTGTGTCGTCTCATTGCGATTCACGCTGAAATCACGATTAATGAACAGCAGGATCAACATGGCCAGGGTCATGAACGGAACCAAAAGAGCCAGCAGGGTGGGAAGAAACCGCCACTCGCTCAGGTAGTTCATGATGGCCGCGGCGAGCACCAGCAGGAGCATCAGGGCAGGTCCGAAGAGGATCACCGTCACGTCGGACGATTGGGCAGACGACTGGAGGACGCCGTGGCGCATGGCCATGAAGAAGCTGATGCCGGCCAGATAGTGTGCCGTGAGCAAGGCCCCCATGACCCCGAGGTACTTGCCCAGGATGAAGATGATGCGGCTGACCGGCTTGGCGACCACGGAAAGAGCGGTCTTGTCCTCGATTTCGCTGTCCAGGACACTGGTGGCGACGAAACAGGCCAGGAACAATCCTTGGATGAGGAGCGTAGACAGACCGATGTCCCGAAGCATCCGGTCGTCGTCATCGAGGGTGAAGCCGGTCAGAAACGGGGCCATCGCCATGCCGCCCAGCGTCACCAACACGATGATTCCATAGACAGGCTGTCGGACGGCCTGGAGGTAGGTATTCTTGGCGATGGCGTAGAGTTGTCTCATGGGTGGATCGGAAGTGAGCCTGGCATTGGGTCCAAGGAATCTACGACCGAGCGGCGGATATGCTCGAATCAGGTGCCAATATCCCCCAAATCATCGCCCGGTCCATGGTATTCCTGATGGTAGGGACGGTGCCGCACCGGTCAAGCTCGGCGTCGAGAATCCACGCGGGCTCGACGCGGCCCCGGGAAAACCTACAATGGCCCGCTTCGGCGTCTCGATGGTCGTGATCGCTCTGGCGAGCTGCGATCTCATCAACGAGAAGAGGCGTCCTCGACCCCGAGAGGGCTGAAACTAGGGAGCGGTGGGACAGTATCCTCATGAATGATTCGTCAAAGATACGAGGGATTGACCGGCGGGGCGAGTGGGTCTCGCTCCTGGGATTGGCCATCTCCTTGGTCGCCGCCGCGATTCTTGGCTCCCTGGCGATCTGGAGCCGGGGCAGCAGCACCGCGCTGTGGGCGGCCGCCTTCCAGATGTTCGGCACCGCGGGAATCTGGCTCCTGTGCTACGTCCAGCTGCACCAGCAAACGCTCCTGACCGAAGAGCACCTCGAAGTCGCCGAACTCCGGCGACAGCGCGACGAGAAGCTCGGTGGCACCCAAACCATTTTCGAGGAGGACGACCTCGATCAAATGGATACGTTGGCCATGGGCAGGCGAATGCGCTCCATTGAGCGTTTTCTACTCCCCGTCCTCGCACTCGGCGTCGCGCTCTTCTACGCCCTTGCGGGCTTGTCCATCTTTCCATGGCTAGGACAGTTTCCGCCCATCAAGGATGCCCCAGCCTTTCCGGGTGTCATACATGCCGAGGTTATCCTCTTCTTCACCGGCGGTATGGCTTTCGTCGCCTTCATGGCCTCTCGCTACGCCCTGGGCATGAGCCGACTCAAGCAGTGGAGCGCCCTGCGGGCCGGCGGCAACTTCCTTTTCGGCGCCAGCGCGACATGCCTCGCCATCTCCTTGGCCCTGCTCTGCGAAATCAGCGGGCTGCCGCACGTCGAGTCATGGATAGGGAGCGGAATCGCGATTCTGCTGATCCTCTTCGCCGTCGAAACCATCGCCAACTTCATTCTGGACTTCTACCGTCCCAGGGTTGCCGGCGAGCCGTATCGCCCCTTCTACGACAGCCGCCTGCTGGGCATGTTCAGCGAGCCGGGTGGCATCCTCCGAAGCCTGGCCAACGCCATCGACTATCAGTTCGGCTTCAAGGTCAGCGAGACCTGGTTCTACAAGCTCCTGGGTCGCGTCGTCTTCCCTCTGCTGCTGGTACAGATTGTGATTTTCCTATTGCTTAGCTGTCTGGTGGTTGTGCCGCCCGGGCACCAGGCCGTGATCGAGCATTTCGGTCAGCCGCTGCCTCATACCGCCAAGCCGGGGATTCACGCCACCTGGCCCTGGCCGATCGACCGGGCCACGATCATTCCCGTCGAGCGGATTCAGCGCATGGTCCTGGGGCACGGCGATGAAGAGCACGACGAAGACGGCCCCGGCGCGGAGCACGATGAATCGATGCTGATGTCGGATCGGCCGCCCGTGCTCTGGACCAAGCGGCACGTGGAGAAGGAATACCAGATGCTCGTGGCAGATCGCCTGGCCTCCGTCGACGCGAAGGTGCCGGTGAATCTGCTCAGTGTGTCGATGCCGGTGCAGTGGCGAGTCAAGCACGACACCGACGCCGATGTCATCCGTTTCCACGCCCAGGCCTTTGACACGGCCGAGATCATCGAGTCCCTCGCCTACCGCGAGTTGACACACTATGCCGCCAACGCCGATATCACCGACCTGCTAGGCGCCGGCGGCATCAAGACCGCGGACATCCTGCAAGA
>JAPUKF010000162.1 GCA_027295805.1 Acidobacteriota bacterium
CAGCCCCTTCTTCACTCTGTTCGAGGCCATCCAGTTCGCCGCCTACGACGTGCACACCTACAAGCACACCACCATCGGGTTTGAAGACGACATCAAGGATATGCCCAATCAGTATGATTATTCCGGGAGTTTCTTCAATCGTTTCTACCGCCCTGAAAACGTGGTTATCATGATCGCGGGCGATTTCGACCCCGATGCCACCCTCAAGCTGATCCAGGAATACTACGGCGGCTGGAAGCGCGGCTACCAAGCTCCCGACATCCCGGTGGAGCCGGAGCAGACCACCCAGCGGCGAATCGACGTGCCGTTCCAGGGACAGACCCTGCCTATTCTCGCCGTGAACTTCAAGGGCGAACGCCTGGAAGCCGACAACCCCACCATGATAGCTGGCACACTCATCGGCGACCTGATCTTCGGCGAAACGTCCCCCCTCTACCGCAAGCTGGTCCTGGAGGAGCAGCGCGTGCAGTTTCTGCAAGCCGATTTCGGCTTCAACCGTGACCCGGGTCTGTGGTCCGTTTTCACCATGGTGAAAGACCCCGCCGACGTGGCCGCCGTGGAAGGCGAGATCATGGGCGCCGTGGAGGCTCTGCAGAACAAAGGGGTGAGCCAGGAGCGCCTTGATGCGGTGCGTTCCAACTGGCGTTACGGCTTTCTCTCCAATCTCTCGACGCCGGGAAACGTCACCGGCGCCATGGCACGCCTGGTCGCCCTCACCGGGGATGTCACGGTGGTGGATGAGATGTTCGCCACCGCCGCGAACTTGACTCCGGGCGATGTGCAGGCTGCGGCGCGCAAGTATCTGACGACCGCCCGCAGCACCGTGGCGGTGCTGCACAGCGAGGGCCAGGAAATCCCCACACCGACGCCCGCCGAGGCACCGGTGCTGCTGCCCCAGAAAGAAGACCCCAACATCGCCTTCAAGCTGTGGTTCAAGGCAGGCAGCCAGAACGACCCCAAGGGCAAAGAGGGCCTGGCGGCCATGACCGCGGACATGCTCGGCGAAGGCGGCACCGGCAAACGCAGCTACGACGAGATCCTGGCGGCGCTCTATCCCCTGGCTGCCGGCTACAACGGTGCGGTGGACAAGGAAATGACCGTCTTCAGCGGCACCGCCCATCGTGACGCCGCCGGCGGCTTCTATCCCCTCTTCCTGGACGCCGTCCTCAACCCGGGCTTCCGCGAGGCCGACTTCGAGCGGCTGCGCAGCCGCGCCATCGACGCCTTGGAGAAGCAACTCCGCTACTCCTCCGACGAGGAGCTGGGCAAGGCGGCCCTGTTCGGCACCGTCTTTGCCGGCACACCCTACCAGCACCTGGACATGGGCACCGTCGCCGGCCTGAAGTCCATCACTCTTGATGACGTGCGCAAGTTCTACGCCACTTATTACACGCGCGACAATGTCACCGTGGCCCTGGGCGGCGCCTTCGACGACAGCATGCTGAACCGCCTTCTGGCCGACATGCAGCGCCTGCCGGAAGGAACGCCTCGGCCCGTGGCCGCACCGCAACCGTCGCCCATCAAGGGGCGCAAGGTGGTGCTGGTGGAGAAGCCCGGCGAATCCACCGCCATCAGCTTCGGGTACCCCATCGACCTCCACCGGGGCTCGCGTGATTTCTACGCTCTCTGGCTGGCTAACTCATGGCTGGGCGAGCATCGCAACAGCGTCAGTCATCTCTATCAGGTCATCCGCGAGGCCCGCGGCATGAACTACGGCGACTACTCCTATATCGAGGCGTTCCCCCAGGGCGGCCGCCGCAGCATGCCTCCCACCGGCGTGGGCCGGCGCCAGCAGATGTTCGAGATCTGGATTCGGCCCGTGCCCGAGCCGCGGGCCGTCTTCGCCCTGCGCGCCGCGGTGCGTGCGCTGGACAAGCTCATCGCCAACGGTCTGACCCAGGAGGAATTCGAGATGCAGCAGAAATTCCTCTCCAAGTACGTTGCCCAGTTCGCCACCAGCACGTCTCAGCGTCTGGGATATGCCGTGGACGACCGCTTCTACGGCATCGAGGACGGCCACCTGAAACGATTCCGCAAGGCAATGGCCAGCCTGACCCGCGACGAAGTGAACGCCGCCATCCGCAAGTACCTGCAGTCGGAGAACATGGTCATCGCCATGGTCACCGCTGATGCGGTTTCCATGAAAGACACTCTGGTCAGCGGCAAGAAAACCCCCATTGACTATGGTGACCTGACCAAACCCGAGGCGGTGATGGAAGAAGACAAGGAGATCGCCGGCTACCCTCTCAACATCAAAGCGTCCGACGTGAAAATCGTGCCGGTGGACGAGATGTTCGCAAAGTAGCTTTCCCCTGGCCGCGGGCGGAATCGACGAGATGGCCGGACTGATGGAACCGGCGCTCGTCGAATCCGGCGCCGTCGATCAGTTAACCGAACCGCCGGCGAGGTGAACCACCACTGGCTCCACCGGAATCAGGCGGTCCTGGTCCTCCACAACACGATAGATACGGTTCGGCTCCACATCCGAGAATCTCTGCACGGTGCCGCTTCCCGGCCAGCGGATCACGATCTCCTCGATGCCATCGATCCGGCCCAGGCCAATCTCCTGCTGCATGCTGGAGCCGCCAAAGGAGCCGCCACTGCCGGCGAGCAGATGGACCGTCCTCTTGGTGCCCTGCCGTTGCGTTCGCACCTCGATGCGCGCCCCAACGCCGAAATGGTTGGCCGTCCTCCCTTCCAGGCGCAGGGTGAGCCAGTCGTTCTCCGTGCCTGGGTTCTCCAGAAGGGCATTGCGGAAACCATCGCCGGGATAGAAACCACCGAGCTGATGGAACAGGTCCTGATCACCGTCGTTGTCAATATCTCCGAAGGCCACGCCATGCCCCTTCTGGAGAAAGCCGAAGCCGCCGGCATAGGTGATGTCCCGGAAGCGCAGCCCATTCTCGTTGTGGAGCATGATATCGGGGTGAAGAGTGTCGTATCCGGGATCGCCGGTCCCGAGGTAGATATCCAGCCACCCGTCGTTGTCGAGATCGCCGTAGTTGGAACCCATGGGGATCACCGGGCGCCATAAGCCGACCTGACGAGACACCTCCTGAAAACGTCCACCCTCATTGCGGTAGAGGAACGGCTGGCCGCCCGATTCCTTGAGGTCGAAGTAGGAAGCGGAGACCTTGGCCACCGGACTGTTGTAATCCACCACGAAGAGGTCGAGATCACCGTCATTGTCGAAGTCGAAGAACCAGGTGGCGAAGCTACGGCCCGGCGGGCCGATGACGCCCATGGGATCCGCCACGTCGGTGAATGTTCCGTCGCCGTTGTTGCGGAACAACCGGTTCGGATCGATGTTGGAGACATAGAGATCGGGATCTCCGTCATCGTCGAAGTCACCCCAGGCCACACCCTTGGTGAAGCGGAGATTGGCCACCCCCGCCGCGGCGGCGACATCGGTGAAGGTTCCGTCCCCGTTGTTGTGGAAGAGCTGGGATGGGAACGCCTGGCCCTTCACCTCCTCGTTGCCGATGTAAACGTCCAGGAGTCCATCGCCGTCGAAATCCGCCCACGCGGCAGTCTGCGTGGGATAGGCCGGTTCCCCCAGCCCGGCCTGATGAGTGACGTCCACAAATCGCCCGGCGGGGCCATCCAGTTCATTGTGCAGCAGCGAGTTGCGTAGCCTGCCATGCTCGAAGAGCCAGCCGCCCCGCAGTATCAGCAGGTCCAGACGGCCGTCGTTGTCGTAGTCGGCATGCATCATGTTCAGACCACCCGACTGCTCGTCCAGCCCCCAGGCCACGGTGACGTTCTGCAAGCCCCCGTGGCCGTCGTTGCGAAACGCCTGCGGGCTACCGCACGGGTCCGCCGTCGAGCTGATGATGTCGAGAAGCCCGTCACCGTCAAAATCATCCATCACCGCGCCGCCGGCCAGATCGACGATGTCCAGTCCCAGGTCCGGCGCTCGGTCGGTCCAGCGGGGAAACGGAGCTTCCGAGGCGAAGGTTTTGCTGTCGAGCCGGAACTCCTCCGGGACGCCGTCAGGAAAATCATCCGATAGAGTGCGAGTCAGGTTGAGAAGCCAGGCTGCCTGGATGTCGTTCGGCCTCTCCCGCAGGATCTTCAGGTAGAGATCCCCGGCCAGGCGAGCCTCCTGGGGGTTCCTGTGCACACCTCCGCCGCTGATGGGAAAGATGCAACTCTCCGCCGTGTTGTGCTTCACGCAGTTGGCATCCTCGGCGGCCTGCAGGTGCGCCAGGGCCAGGGCCCCCATGATATCGACTCGCATGTCCGGATCGAGCTCACCGCTCTCGCTTCGCGACAGAGTTTCCGACAGCATGCGGATTGCTTCCTGGGTCCGACCCTGTTCCAGGAGTTCCCGTCCCAGAACCATCCGTGCGCTGAGTTCCTCCCGAGGACCTGGGAGACCCGCCTTGAGGAGCGCCTGCGCCTCACGCATGAGCTTCTTCCCGCGGAAGGGCTCGCCGCTGTCGGTCTGTGTCTGGCACATCTCCTCGAACTCGGCGCGCACGTCTTGCCCGGCCGATGGCTCCAGTGGCATCGCAGAGCAACCGCCGGCCAGAAGGAATGTCGCCAGCAGGAGAAGGACCGGCGTACGCACAGGTTGGTTCGTGAATCTGTCTTCTGGTTCTGCCATCAGCATGGTGAGACTCCCGTGGAAAGCGCCGCGGTCTCGAGGCGGCGTGAGCAGCAACTCAGCCGTCGGTCCCACAACTTTCCACCTTGTCGCCTTTGCCCTCGACCACATTCAGCAGACGGTCAACACCGTCCACCGCGAAGCTCTCCGTCCTTCCCGACGGCCAACGGATGCACAACGACTCGACGTTGACGGCCTCTCCAAGGCCGAAGTGGACGGTCTTGTCCGAAGAGGATTGATACGAACGGGCGGCATGGACCTCCGAAACCTGCCGCTTGCCGCCGGCCTTCATGGTGATCCGGGCACCGTAGCCGGAGCGGTTGCTCACGGAACCGGTGGGACGG
>JAPUKF010000163.1 GCA_027295805.1 Acidobacteriota bacterium
CGGGGGAGAAGGTCGCGGGTACCGGTGACCAGCACCGGCTGCACCGGCACGCCGGCCTCGATGGCCAGGACGAACGCCCCTTTTTTCATGGGCAGGAGACACCCGTCACGGCTGCGCGTGCCTTCCGCAAAAATGAGGACCGACACGCCGCCGCGAATCCGTGCCGCGGCGCGGTTCATGGATGCGATGGCATTCCTGCGGTCCCTGCGGTTGATGAAGATGATGCCTGCCGCCCAGAGGGCCTGCCCGAAGATGGGCACCAGGAACAGTGAGCGTTTGGCAATGACCCGAACGTTGGCGGGGATGGCGAAAAAGAGGACCGGCGGGTCCAGGAGACTCTGGTGGTTGGCGACAAAAATGGCCGCTCGCCGAGGATCGACGTTCTCTATGCCTTCCAGCTGGACGCGCACGCCGAAGCCGCCACAGAGAATGCCCGACCAGAGCCGGGCCAGGTGATGGAAGAGACGCCGTGTGGGGTCCAGGGGGCAGAGCAGGATCATGGCCAGGCCCAGAACCAGGGTGGAAATCGGCACCAGGACCAGTTGCAAAGGAATTCGCCAGAACATGGACAGGCAGTCTAGTGAGGTGCCAAAAAGGGTGTCAACGTGCCTCCGGGAACTCTCCCCTTGCCGGATGGGGTGGGAAGCGGTACCTTGAGCCCATCCTGCACGAGGTTCTCTCTATTATGGTCTCACCTGTCGATCCCGACTCAGCCGCCGAAGATCGCAAGGAAAGCGCCGGGAATGACGCTTCAAAGGCGGCCGCGGTGGAGGGTCCTGTCGACAAGCCCGAAGCCGCTCTGCCGCAGACTCCCGAGGCCGACCGCCCCCGGTCTGAAAAGAAAAAAGACTCCAAGGCGGGCGCACAACCCGCCGGCCCCAAGGCGAAACTTCGTGAGTCTGCCAGAACGGGGGCCCTGGTCGAGGGCAAGGTGGTGGCCATCGTGCGCGGTGGCTATGAAGTGGATGTGGACGGCGTGATCTGCCTCTGTCCGTTCAACCAGATCGAGTTGACCCCGCCTCGGGATCAACTGGTTCACGCCCGGCAGGTTTACACGTTCAACGTCACCTCTTACAAGCAGCGTGGCCGTCGTGTCACTCTCTCCCGGCGGCGCATTCTTGAGAAGGAAGCCCGCAAGGCTGAGCGCGCGGCCCTGGGACGGATCCAGCCCGGTTCGGAACATGACGGCACGGTGGTCAGCCTCAGCGATTATGGTGCCTTCGTGGATATTGATGATGGCATCCAGGGCATGGTGCATGTCTCGGAGATCACTCATGCCCGTCTGGCCCGGCCCGCGGACAAGCTGGCACCGGGAGACAAGGTGCGGGTCAAGGTCCTGAAGACCGATCGCCGTCGCGGCCGGCTGTCCCTGAGCATGAAAGCGCTGGAAGGCGATCCCTGGGAGAACGTGGGCAAGAGCCTCCGCCCCCATCACATCATCTCCGGTCGGCTGATGCGCATGACTGAGTTCGGTGCCTTCGTGGAGGTTGCGCCGGGAGTGGACGGTCTGATCCACATCAGTGAGATCCCCGCGGACGCACGGGAGCAGTACGAAAAGATGGCGACCGAAGTGGCTGAAATATTGGTTCATGTGTTGCGGGTGGACGTCTCCAAGAAGCGGATCTCCCTGGCGCCGGCTCCCGAGGGTCTCAAAGCGGGTGATGTGGTCAAGATGCAGACCCTGAGCGCCGGCAAGGTCGTTGAGGTCACGGTGGAGAAGATCGACAAGAGCGGCTTGACGGTTCGCATCGGCCAGGCCCAGACCGGCATCATCCCGCCCAACGAGACCGGGACGCCTCGCGGCGCGGATCTGGCCAGGGCCTTTTCCGTCGGGAAGACCCTGCGGGTGCTGGTGATGCGCGCGGAGAAGGGGGACCGGCGGATTCGTCTTTCTCTGCGGCGTGCCGATCGCCAGGAGGAGCGCAGCCAGATCGAGGACTATCGCAAGAGTGCGGCGTCAGGCACCGGCTCTTTCGCCACCTTGGGCGACTTCTTCAACAAAGACTCCAAGACCTGAGGAAAAAGGCCGCCTTCCCGGTGATGGAAAGGCGGCCTCTGTATGCTGGCCGGCTTTGCGGCCGGCTGGGGTCTGAATCAGCTAGTTGCTGTCCTTGTCGGCGGTCCTCGCCTCGGGACGGGCAAAAGTGTCCTCGGTGATCGGTCCGTTCACCGTGATCTCGGTGATGGTGGAGTCCAGGAACGGTTCCCCATTGTAGGTGGACACGACCTTGAACGGCATCTGCAGGCCGTCCACATCCCGGTAGTCGGAGAAGACCTGGACCATTTCACCGGGAGCCCCGGTGAAATTCTTGCCCTGGAAGGTCATGCCCAGGCACTGGCCACTCTCAGGATCGAGAGCCAGGGTGATGGTGTCGCCCATGTACTCCACATGGAGCAGGTTGGCGGCCTGCCCGGCGAACTCTTCCTGGCCCATGGCGGCCGCCACGAAATTCTCGTCGTTGCGGGCCTTGAGCAGGAACAGAGGGCTGCGGCGCATCGATTTCATGCTGTCTTCCCGCTGGGATTCAGGCATGGGCTGCACGCCCTGGGGAGTGTTCAGGAACGCGTCATCCTGGGTGATCACCGTGATGGTGGTACCGAACGGCCAGACCAGTTCCTGGCGCATGCTGTCCGGAAAGGCCACGACACCCTTGGTCTTGATGGCCATCTCGCCCTGGGGCGTGACGGCGACCGTCTCTCCGCTCTGGGAAACGCTCTCCAGTGCATCCACGGCCGTGGCACCGCCGCTGGCTTCCAGCATGCTGGCCAGCAGGGCCGCGCCCTGGGCCCTGTTCTCATCGGTCAGCGCGAACTGGGTTGTCTCGAGCTCGGGGATGGTGATGTCCACCAGGGCCAGCGGTCCGTAGGTCTCCAGCGGTTTGTCCTGGCCTTCTTTGGGGCCGACCACGAGGATGGTGAACTGGGCCGTGTGAATGTACTTGGCGGCCGCCTCGCGCACCTGCTGGATCGTGACTTTTTCAATCCCATCCCGGTAGCGGGCCAGCCAGTCCAGCGGATAGCCGTAATACTCGAGCGTGATCTGCTGGTTGAGAATCTTGCGGGCCGAGTCGGAATTGAAGATGAACGAGTTGAGGATGCCCTGCTTGGCTTTGGCCACTTCCACATCGGTGGGAGGCTGGGCCGTCATGTTCTGGGCCTCTTCCAGGAGCGCTTCGATGCCCACGCCGGTGGTCTCGGTCTTGGTGGTCATGAACATCCGAAACAGTCCCTCGTGATCGAAGGAGCTGCCGACATTACCGAAGACATCGTAAGCCAGGCCCTTCTTGGAACGCACATTGGAGGACAGGCGCGAGGCGAAGCCGCCCGACAGGACCTGGTTCATGACCTCGACCGGGTAGTAGTCGGGATTATCTTTGCGGATGCCCAGATGTCCCATGATGATATTGGACTGGGTCATGTCGTCCTTTTCCACATAGAAGACACCCGGGCGTGGAACCTTGCTGAAAGCCACCTCGGCGGGCGGTGGGTCCTGCCCCCTGGGCCAGGAGCCGAACGTCTCCTTCACCAGAGCGAGAACCTTGTCGCTGTCGAAGTCGCCCACCAGCCCCAGAACCATGCGGTTGGGGTGGAAGTACGTGCCATGCCAGTTCACCATGTCATCGCGGGTGATGTTGGCGATGGTGGTGTAGGTCTCGTTGCGGGCGTAGGGTGAATCCTCGCCGTAGATGATTTCCTGGAACTCCCGGAAGAGAATCCCCTGGGGGTTGTCGTTCTGGCGTGAGATGACCGAGTTGACCTGGTTGCGGGCCACTTCGATGCGATCTTCGGCGAAGACCGGATGGCGCACCACATCGGCGAATACCTTCAGGATGTCGGGCAGGTCCTGGCTGAGGCAACTCATGCTGCCGCCACCTGATTCCCGGCGGATGAAGGTCTCCACCCGGGCAGCCTTTCCTTCCAGGTAGTCGTCCAGCTCATCAGGCGACATGCTGGTGGTGCCGCCGGTACGTATGACCGCGCCGGTGAGCTCCGCCAGACCGACCTTGTCGGCGGGCTCCAGCCGGGAGCCGGTGCGCACCCGCAGGGTGGCGTCCACCAGCGGCAGCTCGTGGTCCTCCAGCAGGATGACCACCAGCCCGTTGTCCAGAACCACCCGCTGGGGAGTGGGGACATCGAAGGCCGGCAATGTGGGGTAGTTGATGTCTTTGACTTTTTTGACCTGGGCCGCCGTCATGGCCGGCATGCTCAGGACCATGGCCACGGCCACGGTGATGCCGGCCAGTGCGCGGACGCGCTCCACGTGCTTCATCAGCTCTCTCCCTGGGCGCTGCCCTTATCTTCGTCCGCCTGGGCTGTCTCGGTGACGATCATGCCCACGGTGCGGTTGGAATCCTTGAACACAACATTGGCCACCCGGCGGATATCCGCCTTGGTGACTGCGTCGAGCCGGTCGATGTAGCGGAACAACTCGCGCCAGTCGCCGAAAAGTGTGTGGTAGCGGGCCAAGTTCTCGGCGAGCCCCTGGTTGCTGCGCAGGGAGCGCACCAGGTCGGCCTTGGCCCGGGTCTTGAACCGCGCCAGTTCTTCATCGCTGACGTCTTCGATCTTCAGGCGTTCCAGCTCGGCACGGACGGCCGTTTGCACCTCTTCGGTGCTGGCATCTCGGCTGGGAACGGCAAGGGCGAACCACAAACCCGGATACTTGTTGCCGGGGAAGCCCGTGAACGACTGGGCCGCGATGGCGATCTTCTTGTCTCTCACCAGCGAACGGTACATGCGGGAGGTGCGGCCGGTGAAGAGGATGTCATCGATGGCGTCGTAAACCGGCTCATCGATGTCGGTAGCCGCCGGTTTGTGGTAGGCCTCGAGATACATGGGCTGGCTGGGGTCCTTCAGGACCACGGTCTTCTCGGCGATCTGGGTCGGCTCCACCGTGCGCAGCGCCGGTGGCGCAGGACCAACGGGGATGCGGCCAAAATACTTCTCGATGATGGGCAGGATCTCGTCGGCCTTGATGTCACCCACCACGGCCGTGACCAGGTTCGAGGGGACGTAGTAGGTCCGGTAGAAATCTTCAGCATCGGTGATGGTGATGGAGTTGAGGTCGCTCATGTAGCCGACCACGGGCTGGTGGTAGGGGTGAGCCTGGAAGGCCGCGGACACGATCTGCTCCAGAAGCCGGCGGAAGGGCTGGCTCTCGATGCGCATGCGGCGCTCCTCCTTGACCACGTCCCGCTCCTTGTAGAACTCGCGGAAGACAGGGTGCAGAAAGCGCTCCGACTCGAGATAGGCCATGAGCTCGAACTTGTTGGCGGGCAGCGAGTAGAAGTAGCCGGTGACGTCCGAGTTGGTGAAGGCGTTGAGACCGGTGCCTCCCTCGCGATCGATGATGTCACCGAATTCGTTCTTGATGACATATTCGTCGGCCTTCTTCTCCATCTCCTTGAAGCGTGCCTCGAGCTGCTGCAGGCGCTCGGGATCGGACCGAGGCGACAGGCGTTCGGTCTGCATGACCTGGTAGGCAGCCTCGAGTTCTTCGATGGCGCGCTTCTCGGCCTTGTAATTGGTGGTGCCGATGTTGGGCGTGCCCTTGAAGGCCATGTGCTCGAACATGTGGGCCAGTCCCGTGATCCCCGGGATCTCCTGGGCGGCGCCGACATTGGCGTACGTCGCGAAGGAGAAGACGGGCGCCACCGGGCGCTCGACGATGATGAAGGTCCAGCCGTTATCCAGCGTGTGCACGGTGGTCTTCTCGTTAAACGATGCCAGGTCCTGGGCTGTTGCCAGGAACGCTCCGGACACCAGGAACAGGGCCGCGGCCAGGGCCGGCAGGCGATGCCGCAGCATCCGCCATCTCATAGGGCTCATCTGGTTCACCTCGAAGGACTGAAAGGACACAAAAGGCCGTCGTCCAGCGGTCGGCGGCCGCACCACGCCCCGAGAGGGGCCATACATTTTTTACGCATCATTTTTCTCTGAGTTTCAGGATACAGGATGCCGGCCATTATACTCGTATTCATGCTGAGAATTGGCGTGGATACCGGGGGGACGTTCACCGACTTTGTCTGGGTGGAAAAAGGGCGCCGCCGCACTCTGAAAGTGCCCTCCACTCCCGATGATCCGGCCCGGGCGGTGCGGGAGGGCCTGGCTCGCCTGGCAGGCCTTAAGGTGGCTCGCGAGGTTCGCCTGCCACCCGGAAGCGCGGTGGTCCACGGCTCCACGGTGGCCACCAACGCCCTCCTGGAAGGCAAAGTGGCCCGGGTGGCCCTGATCACCAACACCGGTTTCGAGGACATTCTGGCCATCGGCCGCCAGAACCGACCTGATCTCTACCATGCCGCCGTCTTTCCCCCCGAACCCCTGGTGCCGGCCCGCCGGCGGCTGGGGATTCCCGGCCGTCTGGGTCCTGACGGCGAGGAATGGGCGCCCCTGGACGCGGCGGCCGTGACCGAGGTGGTCCGGCAGGCCACTGCCTCCGGCATCAACCGCTTTGCCGTCTGCCTTCTGCACGCCTACGCCAACCCGGCCCATGAAGAAGAGGTGGGGCGGCTCATCGAGAAAGAAGGGGCGGAGGCGACCCTGTCCAGCCGCATCCTGCCCGAGTACCGGGAGTACGAGCGCACGTCCACCACGGTGGTCAACGCCGTCCTGGCCCCTGTCATGAGCGGGTATCTGGAGCGCCTGGAGGCGTCCCTGCCGGCGACCCGGCTGTCGGTCTTCCGCTCCAACGGGGGTATCCTTTCAGCCCGGGCGGCCGGCAGGGAAGCGGTGCAGACCCTGCTCTCAGGGCCGGCGGCCGGCGTTCTAGGTGCCTGGACCTGGGGCCGGCACTGCGGTCTTAAGAGCCTCATCACCTTCGACATGGGAGGGACCTCCACCGACGTGTCGCTGGTCG
>JAPUKF010000164.1 GCA_027295805.1 Acidobacteriota bacterium
CCAGATGCCCGGCCACGTCATGATTGATGAGCCCTCGCTGCAGTTCCACCAGGGTGACCAGCAACAGCAGAGTGCCGGCCAGGACGACCGGCAACAGGCTCAGGCGAAAACGGGAAGAGGAAGTCATGCCAGGCAGGCCCATTCTAGCCCGCCGGGGCTCGCAGTGGCCTCCTCATGATAGGCTGGCGCTCTGGCAACTCAAGCAGGAGGCAGCATCCATGCTCATCAGGATACTCAGAAGGCGAATTCCTGTGCTGCTGGCGGCGGCCCTGGCCGTGGCTGTGCCGGTGGTCACCGCAGCGGCGCAGAACGATGACCCCTATCTCTGGCTCGAAGAGGTGGACGGAACAAAGCCTCTGGCCTGGGTCGAAGAGCAGAACGCCGGCACCCTGAAGGTTCTTGAAGCTGTACCCGAGTTCGAGCCGATTCATGAGCGGAACCTCGAGATCCTGAACTCCGACGCTCGCATCCCCTCGGTCACCATCCGCGGCCCTTATCTCTACAACTTCTGGCAGGATGCCGACCATGTCCGCGGCCTCTGGCGCCGGACTTCCCAGGACGAATACCGCAAGAGCGACCCGGCCTGGGAAACCGTCCTTGACCTGGACATCCTGGCAGCCGCCGAGGATGAGAACTGGGTGTGGAAGGGCGCCTCCTGCCTGCCACCTGCATCCCGCCAGTGCATGGTGTCCCTGTCCCGTGGCGGTGGGGATGCCACGGTCAAGCGTGAGTTCGATACGCGGGCCAGGGCCTTCATCAAAGACGGGTTCAATCTGCCCGAAGCCAAGTCGCGGGTCGACTGGAGGGACGCCAACAGCCTCTGGGTTGGAACCGATTTCGGGGAAGGATCCCTCACGACCTCTGGATACCCCCGCACCGCACGCCTCTGGCACCGGGGCACATCTCTGACCGAGGCCCAGGTCATTTTCGAGGGCAAGAAAGAGGATGTCAGCTCCAGCGCCTTCAGCATCCATACTCCCGAGGGGCGCTATGACCTGGTGAACCGGACCCCGGCCATCTTCCGGGGAGAACACTTCATCCGTCTGGGTGAACGCCTGGTCAAGCTGGATCTACCCGAGGACGTCAACCTACAGGGCTTCTTCAAGGACCAGATGCTGCTGGCTCTACGCTCGGACTGGACCACCGGGGATCGTACATATCCCCAGGACGCCCTGCTGGCCATCGATCTGGACCGTTTTCTCCGGGGGAGCCGTGAGTTCCAGATCTTGTTCGAACCCTCCGAGTGGATCTCGCTGGGACAAGTGGCCACCACACGGGACAACCTGCTCTTGACAACCCTGGACAATGTCCGTGGCCGTCTCTATCGCCTCACGCCAGCGGATGGAAACTGGAGCCGGGAGGAAATCCCGCTCCCCGGGCTGGGCAGAGTGAGGATCACCGCCAGCAGCGATGACAGCGAAATCTGGTTTTACAGCTACACCGATTTCCTCACGCCAAGCAGTCTCTTCCTGGTCGCTGAGGGGAGGTCCGAACAGGTGAAGTCCATGCCGGCGTTCTTCGATTCCGACGGCATGGAGGTGGTCCAGCGGCACGCCACTTCCAGGGATGGCACCAAGATTCCATACTTTCTCATCACACCCAAGGGATTCCAGGCCAACGGCAAGAACCCGGCCCTTCTCTATGGCTATGGCGGCTTTGAGGTTTCCATGACACCCCGGTACTCGGCCATCGCCGGCACCGCCTGGCTGGAGCGGGGTGGCGCCTATGCTCTGGCCAACATTCGCGGCGGCGGGGAGTTCGGGCCCCGCTGGCACCAGGCTGCCCTGCGCGCCAATCGGCACAAGGCTTTCGAGGATTTCATCGCGGTGGGCGAAGATCTGGTGGCCACGGGAGTGACCTCCAAGGAGCACCTGGGGATCATGGGTGGGTCCAATGGCGGTCTGCTGGTAGGGGCCTCTTTCACCCAGCGGCCTGATCTCTTCAAGGCCGTTGTCTGCCGGGTGCCGCTGCTGGACATGCGTCGGTACAACAAGCTGCTGGCCGGCGCCAGCTGGATGGCCGAGTATGGCAATCCCGATAAGCCGGAGGACTGGGCCTTCATCAAGACCTGGTCGCCTTATCAGAACCTCAAGAAAGATGCTGAATATCCGCGCGTCTTCTTCAGGACATCCACCCGGGACGACCGCGTGCATCCAGGCCACGCACGCAAGATGGTGGCCCGCATGCTGTCCATGGACCACCAAGTCTACTACTACGAAAACACCGAAGGAGGCCATGCCGGCGCAGCCAACAACAACCAGCGAGGCTTCGCCACCGCCCTGGATTACGCCTACCTCTGGATGATGCTGCGCTAAGATCCTGTCCATGGCCTCACCCCCTCTCCGCCCCAGCGAACCTGTGCGCATGGTCTTCTCGCGGCCTGACGGCAAGATCCTGGATCACCCCGAACTGCTGCTGGCCGGGGTAGGAGGCGGCGCGCCCCGCCCGGTGCGCCAGGACGAGTTGATTCCCCTGCCCCGAGGCAGCGACATGTTCTCTCTGCCGGGGCGGCAGCCCGTGGGCATCGATCCTCACAGCGGCGTGGCGTTGGCCTGGGATGGTGATGGCGAAGAGGTCTTCGGAGCAGCGGCTTTCCTCGCTCCCGCCTGGACTCTCTTTCTCCATCCGGCCTACAGCACCCTGCCTCACGCCCCCACCCTGCCTCTGTTCGCCTACGGTGCTCTCGGCTTTGCCGATGACCGCTTCTGGGCCACCGGCAGACGGGTTGACGATGACATCCGTCAGGATCCGTGGCGCTTCGACCCGCGCCGCCTACGCCGCCAGGTGACCCGCCGGCTCGCGGAAATGCGCCAGAACCCGGTGGCGGCCTCGCTGCAGCGCTGCGCCCTGGAGTACAACTGCCGCGCGGCCCAGAACTACTTCATCGGCCGTCACGAGGCTCCCCTGCCCACCAGCGCCAGTTGCAACAGCCGTTGCCTGGGATGCATCTCCCTGCAGCCTGACGGCGAATTTCCCGCCAGCCACGAACGTGTGCGCCGTCCGCGCGAAGCCTCAGATGTGGCGGCCGTGGCCCTGGATCATATCGGGAGGGTCCCCCAGGGAGTGGTGAGCTTCGGGCAGGGATGCGAGGGAGAACCTCTCATGGCCGGCGATCTTCTGGTGGAAACGGTGAGGGGCATTCGCGCCGCCACCTCCGCAGGTACCATCAATCTCCACACCAATGGCAGCCGGCCTGACGTCGTCGCGCGCATGTGTGCCGCCGGCCTGGATGCCATCCGTGTCTCGATCAACAGCCTGCGTGAGCCTATCTACAACGCCTATTACCGCCCGCTGGACTACTCCCTGCAGGATGTCCGCCAGTCCCTCCGTACCCTGGGTGCCCACGGCGGGTTCAGAGCCATCAACTATCTTGTGTTTCCGGGCGTGACCGATACGGAAGAAGAACTGGAAGCCCTGGAGGAACTGATCCGCGACACGGATCTGGAGATGATCCAGATGCGCAATCTGAACATCGATCCTGAGCTCTACCGGCAACAGTTGCCGATGGGGTCCATGCGTGAAGGGATGGGCCTTGGGCGGTTCATGGACCGCCTGGCCGCGCGCCATCCCAACCTGCGCTTCGGGTATTTCAACCCGTCCAAGGAAACCTATAAGGCCTGGCGCCACCACCGCGCGACCTGACCCGCATACCCCAGGACGCGACGATGTGGGTATCCGCCCCTGTAGCTCACGACAGCGGCTTGCCATGGGCCGCCTCGCGGGCAATCAGATCCAGCGCCTCGTCGATG
>JAPUKF010000165.1 GCA_027295805.1 Acidobacteriota bacterium
TCCGCGCTTCAGCGATCTCTATTTCAAGGTATCCATGAATGTCTCGCCCCAGACCATTATTTCCACGCATGGCCTGCTGGCCCACGATGAGCTTGACTTTACTGAGCCAGAGAAGATTGAACATGTGGAGAACTCCAACACCAGCGGCTATCTCTGGGTGCGGGCGCTGCACACGTGGTCCGGGGACCTGTTCAGCGATACCGTTCTGTCCGGCGGGCGCATCCACCGGTCACGTCGAGGTGTCGCCGAACCCGACGACATCCAGGTTCGAGTCACGGACGACCGTGATGTGACGTTCTTGGGCCTGCGCCATGATATGTCCTGGCAGGCAAGCGACCGGCAACTGTTGAAATTTGGCTTTGATATGCGCAGGTTGCTGGCCGAGTACGATTATTCCAACATCGAAGAAGAGACCGGAACCCCACGCTCCGATCTTCTTTTGAGGCCCGGAGGGAACTCCTTCGCCGTCTATATGGCGTATCGATCCGGACTCGGGCGCAACTTCGCCGCCGAGGTGGGCCTGCGCTGGGACAGCCAGACGTACATCGGTGACTCCCAGATCAGCCCACGCCTGAATGGCATCTGGCGCCTGGGCGAACGCTCGGAGCTTCGCCTGGGGCTTGGCGATTCCTACCAGTCACAACGCATCAACGAGCTGCAGGTTGAGGATGGCGTGACCGATTTTGTCCCCGCCGAGCTGTCCCGACAGGTGGACTTGACTTTTCAGCATGGATTCCAGGGCGGCCTCGGGTTTCGCGCGGACATCTACTATCGCCGGCTCACAGATGTCCAGCCTCATTATGAAAATAATATCGACAGACTGGAGCTCTTTCCGGAGGCCGAGCCGGATCGAGTCCTGGTGGCACCTGATGAGTCCAGGTTGAGGGGCATGGAACTGTTGCTGAGCAGCTCGCCAGGCAGGCGCTTCAACTGGTGGGTGAGCTATACGCTCTCCGAGGCCGAGGACCATATCGCCGGCATGGACGTTCCCCGGAGCTGGGATCAGAGGCACGCAGGCCGCTTCCTCCTGGGGTACCGCCCCAACCGTAACTGGATGTTGTCTCTCAGCGGTTCGGTCCACAGCGGCTGGCCGCTCACACCCATAACAGGCGAAGTCATCACCCAGCCCGACGGTTCACTGGACATCGACGAGGTCCTGGGCCCCCGCAACTCTGAACGCCTGTCGACGTATGCCCGTCTGGATCTGAAGGTCAGCCGCACCTTCACCTTGAGCAGCGGCCGTCTGCGCCTGGACCTGGACGTCCTGAACCTGACGGATCGCGAAAACGCCTGCTGTGTTGACGAGTTCATCTTTTCGCTGAACCCCGATGGCACCATCACGGAGCAGCGTGAGATCGACAACTGGCTAGGCATCACGCCGTCCTTCACCGTCGTCTGGGCATGGTGAACTCAGCGGCACCTGGCACCGGCAGGCGGGCGGGTTATTCCTGCGGGGACAATTCGAACTCCACCACGGCTGAACCCACGCCGGGATGGCGCTGGTAGGCCAGGACATGGCCCACCTGGGGCGTCTGCAGGACACCCTCCAGAAACCGCAAGTGGAGCAAGCCGGCGTAAGCCGAGCCCCGCTCCAGGCTGGCATCGTCCATGCCCATGAAACCATCCCACTCGGCGGCCTCCAGATGTGTCAGAAGCCTGCGATCCAGATCCGCCCCGGCCTGGATATCTTTACCCTGGCTCATGGCTTCGGCATCCCAGGTGAGAGAGCCTCCCACGATGATGGCGCACTCAGCCCCAGCCCCCCGGCATGTTTCGCGCACCACCATTCCCCAGGTGCGATAGTCATCAACGGAGCGCGGGCTCACCGAGAGCAGTACCACGCGCCGGTCACCGTGGGGAAACATGTAGCTCAGGGGCACGCTGGCAGCATGGTCCATGCCACGATGCACCACCTCCACCGGCACGCCATTGGCGAGAGCGTTGCTCTGCAGGGCGTCGGCCAGCTCCCGCCAGCCGGAGCATGAATAGCGCAGATCCACCTCCAGGCCGGCGAATTCCTGGAGAGAACTCAGGCGGGAGCCGTTATCCACCAGGAAGGGTCCCTGCTGATTCCAGCCTCCTGAAACCATGACGACCACCTCGACACCCTCGGCGCGATAGGCTGCGCCCTTCTCGCGCAATACCTCCTGGACCTCCGATTCGTGGTTGTTACGGCTGTCCACCAGGAGGGCAGGGTGATGGGGTACCAGCATGATGTGGGAATTGAGAGCCATGCTCTTTGTTCTTACGATTCGCCGCCGTCCGCCGTTGATGGATCCCACTTCATGAAGCTATCCAGGTCATCATCGGGGTTCGGTTTCTGTTCATCGAGGATGGGACGGAGGAGGAGATCGTTCCCCTCGATGCGAACTTCGTAACGGGGCAATTTGGCCCATTTCTTGGTCTTGCACTCGCCTGTGGTGACGTCGAATTCCCAGCCGTGCATATGACAGCGGATGATGCCCTTGGTGATCCTGCCGCCACTCATGGCGGCGCCCATGTGAGGGCAGCGGTCGTTGACGGCGAAAAAACTGTCGCCCTGACGAAAAACGGCCACCTTGGTCCCCTGGTAATAGACCATGCGACCGCGGTCGGTGCGGAATTCATCCACGGCGGCGACCCGCGTGAAGGTCTGATCATCTGCAGTTTTAGCCATGGAATTTCCTCAGTCGCTGGTGGAATGGGGATCGAGTCCGTAGGCGAGATCGACCCGGGGAATACGCGGGCGTTGGTTACACATGCGCCCCTGGGCGTCAAGGCTGCAGCGGGCATCCTCAACGCATGCCGACAGCCCCAGCAGCAACGATTGAAGCTGCACACCGCCATAGGACGGACCCAGGTCCGCGAGTCCGGCGCCGGCCTGGCGGGCCATGAGCTCGGCGGCGTCCATGTTGCCTTCGTTGAGTTGCTCAAGGCTCTCGGCCACCCGGCTCAAGCCCTGGTAGAGAGCCTGGTCTCTACCGTCGCACTCCCGGCAAAGGGTCTCCAGGGAGGTTCGAGCCTCATGGAACCGGCCGGTGCGAAAATAACGCCAGAAGTCCTGGTGGCGGGAATCGGGCTGGGATTCAGACAAGGGAGGCTCTGCGG
>JAPUKF010000166.1 GCA_027295805.1 Acidobacteriota bacterium
CTGCGCCCGGGCAAATTCAGACGTTGCCGCCCCGCGACCGCCAGGGCCATGTCCAGAACGCTCAGAGTCATCAGGGAAGCCACCACCATCACGGTCAGCACCAGCCAGGTTCGTCTCATGATCTCCTCCATATTTGAGTTGCCGGCATTCTACCGGGAAGTGGCCCCATGCAGTAATATGAAGCTCCCCTCGACGGACCGAACGCCAGCAAGGAGTTCTTCATGACGGACGCAGCACCGATGTTCCCCGGGGCCCGGATCCCTTACGGCACCTGGGGGAGCAGTGCCTTCCCGGCCTGGCAGACATCACCTCTGGCCGAGGTCAACATCGGCCAGTTCGCCGGCGAAGCCACCAACCGCATCCTGGGGCTGAGGGGCGTACCGGTGAGCCGCCTGGATTATCTGGTTCTGGGATCGACCATCCCCTGGCACCGGAAATTCTGGACGGCCCCCCTGATTTCCCTCTGCATGGACAGCCGCATCGCCGGCTACCACGTGGAACAGGCCTGCGCCACCGGCCTGCAGGCCACCCTGCTTGCCGCGGCCGAGGTGCAGGGAGGTGCCCATGACGTGGTGGGCGTGGTGACCTTCGACCGCACCAGTGATTCGCCGGTGGGCGTCTTTCCCGAGCGCCGGGGCTACCGCCGCACCGAAACCATCAGTGACGTCTGGGATAACTTCGGCTGCGACCCCGCCACGGGCCGGTCCATGATCGCCACGGCCGGGAACACGGCTCGCAAGCACCGCATCGACCGCCGTGAAGTGGATGAACTGACCGTTCACCGCTATGACCAGTACTTCGCCGCCAAGAACTCGGGCTTTCTCGACAGGGTCCTGGTACCGCTGGAGCTGCTCAACATTCAGGGGCGGCCCATGGGCCGGGTCGACGAGGATCTGGGCGTGCGGCACCTGACTCTGGATTCGCTGCATGCCATGCGGGAACTGGATACCTGCGTCACATCCGGCACCCAGACGCACACCTCCGACGGCATGGCCTGCCTGCTGGTCTGCCGGCCCGAGAAGGTCCAGGAGCTCAGCCCTCGCCCCGAAATCGAGATCAGCTTCATGGGCAAGGCCGAACTCCGGGCAGCGCCGGGCTACATGCCTGAAGCACCCGCTCTTGCTACCCAGGAACTGCTCCGCCGCCTGAACATGAGCATGGACGATATGGCTGTGGTCAAGAATCACAATCCCTTCGCCGTCAATGACGCCGTGTTCGCCCGCATGCTCGACTACGACTGGCACAAGATGAACAACACGGGCTGCTCCCTGGTATGGGGGCACCCCCAGGGGCCCACCTTGACCCGCATCATCATCGAAGCCCTGGAGGAAGCCGTGGATCTGGGCGGTGGCCATGTTCTTGTCTTCGGCTGTGCCGCCGGCGACGTCGGCATCGCATCCCTGTTCAAGGTTGCGTGAGGAGAGAGCGGATATGAACAAGACATTGAGAACCCCGACTCTCGAAACTCTCGGCCTGGGATCCGTTCTGGAGATCTTCAGGCGCGGGAAGCTGCCGGTGGCGACCAGTGACCTGGTGGATGAAGTCTTCGGCAAGGCCGGGGCCCGCGGGTCCCTGGTCATCTCCGGCGCCAACGGCATCGTGGGGGCCGGGAAGACCATGCAACTGGGCTCAAGACTGGAGCCCTACGGCGTGCGCGTGGTGGCCCTGGATCTCCCCAGCGCCCCCGACGGACTGGGCCGCCATTACCCGGGACTGGTGGGCACCTTCGGCCGTGAGCAGGCCGACCGCATCATGGCCAACACCATCAGGCTGAGCTATGACGGCAAGAAGCTCCCTGACGAACTGAAGCCGCTCAAGCCACGCTTCCTCCTGGAAGCCATCCCCGAGATCCTGGAACTGAAGAAGGCCCACTACAAGGCGTTCCGCGCCACCTTCCCCGACATTGAGATCCGCTCGGTCACCTCCGGCTTCCCCAGCTCCGAGCTGGGTGTGGGTGTCGCCCATCCGGCCTTCCCCCACGAGATCAACAAGGTCTGGGAGGTGGTCGAGTCCGAACCTTCCCCCGTGAGCAAGCTATTCTGGAGCCTGGGCCTGCTGCCGGTACCGGTCGGCGACAACTGGTCGTTTGTTCTCGACGTGCTGTTCTGCGGGTTAACCCTGGCAGGTACCCGCTACCACGAAGCCAGCAATATGCCGTACGGGAAGATCGACAAGTACATTCGCCGGCTGGCGGGGCCCAACCCGTTCCGCGCCCATGACGCCATCGGCGCCAAGGGCGCGAACTTCCTCACCTGGTCGTGCCTGCACCACTTGGGCAAGACCTACGGCGCCGTCTTCGAGCCCAGCGCAGAAATGACCCTTCACAAGGACACCGGCCGCGACTGGTATCCCGGGAACGACTTCCGGCCCATGGTTGACTGGCCTCTTGACGGCGATGAGGAAGAAACCTTCAACACCTGGATCCTGGGCCCGCTCTTCCAGATGACCAGTCTCATGCTGCATGAGAAGCGCGGCCATCTGGCCCATATCAATGTTATTGGCGAGTTGTGCGCCCAGTTCCGCAAGGGGATCCTGGCCGTCATGCGTGAGATCGGCCCGCAGGCTGTTATTGACCGGGTGACCGCCTATCACCGTCTCCACCCCCAGGCCGCGGCCAGCGCCTGGCATCCTGAGGCCCTGGAGCTTCTGGCGAGTCCCGAAGGCCGGCAGCTCTACGTCAACGCCGAACATGACGGACAGGTGGGTGTCATCACCCTGGGACGTGAGAGCTACAACGGCGACGTGGACGACGAGCTGAATCGTGCCATGGACTGGCTGGTGCAGGAAGGAATCCAGCGGGTCATTCTCAGCGGCGACTTTCACCTGGCGACCCAGCTCGTGGGCGCCGACACCAGCGAGTTCTACCCGGCGCTTGAGAAAGAAGAGGCCGGCACGCGCCTCGCAGCCTCCTGGTCACGGACGGCGCGCCGTCTCCATGACGACTTCAAGATCTCGGTCGGTTTTATCCAGGGCAAGCGCTGCCTGGGCGGCATGCTCGAGCTGATGCAGCATTGCCACG
>JAPUKF010000167.1 GCA_027295805.1 Acidobacteriota bacterium
TTGAACTCTTCGCCAAGGCCGGTTACATGGCGTGGGATCTCGAGTCGAACGTGGGGAATGACGACGACGAAGATCTCCTTTACGGAGCCGGGGCTGCCTGGGTCTTCGGCAGCCACCTCTCCATCCGAGTTGAGTACGAGATCCTGGACATTGACGAAGCCGATCTGGACATCTATTCCATTGGCGCGGCTTTCCGTTTCTAGTTGCCGCACCGCGAGCCGGGCGAAACACCCTCTCACCCGCCCAATCTGTTACGAGATAAGAGGGCCCCGGGGTATTCCGGGGCCCTTTTTGTTTCAGTCGCTACTCGGGCACCGCTATTGGGCCTCGATAAGACCCTGAGCATCAGCCCACTTGAACGCTCTGAGCGTTGTGGTGCGCACGCTGCCCGCTGCCCCGAGGGCGAGCAGGATCGATGCTGCCACCTCGCCATTGGGCGCCTCCAGGATCAGCACACCGTCGTGGGAACCGATCGTCCAGTATTGCGCCAGCACTGTGGCACCTGCTTTCTCAGCCATGGCGGTGAACTGGTCGGCGCGATGCGGCGAGTCCTTGAGGTTGCGAATCCCCTGATCCGTGAAATCCAGTAGCGCGATGAAGATGCCCATCTTACTTCCTTTCTTTCATTTAGCGGATATGGTGCTGGTACGTGAGCAACTATACATGAATGGTGTGCCGGTCCAGCGAGTATCAGCGGCCAATGTATCTCTTCTTGCTCTACAATGGAGCGGCGGTCGATGCGATCGGCAGCAAATCCCGCTTTCCGGTCAGAAGATCAGGAGGAAATCATGGCGACCCAGTACGATGCCATCATCATCGGCACAGGCCAGGCCGGCCCCCCCCTCGCCCAGCGGATGGATCGCGAGGGTCTCAAGGTGGCAGTGGTGGAGCGCAAGCTGATGGGGGGAACCTGTGTCAATGTCGGCTGCATCCCCACCAAGACCCTGGTGGCCAGCGCCCGGGTGGCCCACATGGCCCGCCGCAGCGGCGACTTCGGAGTCCTGGTGGACGGTCCGGTCGGCGTGGACATGAAGCGGGTCAATGCGCGCATGAAGGAGATCTCCGGGCAGTCCAACACCAATGTCACCCGCTGGCTCGACGGCATGGAGAATGTGCGTGTCTATCACGGCCATGCGCACTTCGAAAGTCCGAACACGGTGAGCGTCAACGGCGAGCTTCTGCAGGCGGAGAAGATCTTCCTCAATGTGGGGGCCCGGGCGAGAGTCCCGGACATGCCTGGGCTGGCCGAGGTCGATTACCTGACCAATACCAGCATGATGGAGGTGGACTTTCTACCGGATCACCTGATCATCGTCGGCGGCAGCTATATCGGCCTGGAATTCGGGCAGATGTACCGCCGCTTCGGCAGTGAAGTCACGGTGGTGGAGATGGCGCCTCGCTTGATCCAGCGGGAGGACGAGGACGTCACAAAGATCATCCATGAGGTCATGGAACGCGAAGGAGTTCGGATTCGGCTGAATGCCGAGTGCCTGCGTCTCAAAGGGCGGGGCGATCAGGTGTCGATCCAGGTCTCCTGCGACGAGGGCCCGGAAGAGGTCACCGGAACGCATATTCTCATGGCCGTCGGCCGCGTACCCAACACCGGCGATCTGGGATTGGACGGTATCGGCATCGAGGTGGATCAACGCGGCTTCATACCCGTCGATGACCAGCTCCGGACCACCGTTACCGGGATCTGGGCCCTGGGAGATTGCAACGGCCGCGGCGCCTTCACCCACACGGCCTACAACGACTTCGAGATCGTGGCCGCCAACCTGTTCGATGACGATTCCCGGCGCGTCAGCGACCGGATCCCGTGCTACGGCCTGTTCATCGATCCGCCCCTGGGGCGGATCGGCATGACCGAGAGGCAGGCGCGGGAGTCCGGGCGCCGGGTCCTGGTTGGCAAACGACCGATGAAGCAGGTCGGCCGGGCTCGGGAGCGCAGCGAGACCGACGGCTTCATCAAGGTCCTGGTGGATGGCGAGAGCAAGGAGATTCTCGGCGCAGCCATTCTGGGCATCAACGGTGACGAGGTGGTGCACACCCTGCTGGCGCTGATGTATGCCGGGGCCCCGTACACCGTGCTTTCCCGCTCGGTTCCCATTCACCCGACGGTGGCGGAACTTCTCCCGACCGTCCTGCAGAATCTTGAGCCCTTGGGCTGAAGGCCGAGAGTGCACCTGGTCTACGGGCAGGCGCCGATCCCCGGCGCTCGGGGCCTGCTTGCGCTGCCCATCCCGTAGGAGCTGCTCATCTCATCTAGATACTCGACCAGGTAGAAGAATGCCTCTCCAGGATTCGGATTGGCAGTATCCTCTGTGCTCGTCCAGCGAGTTCTGGCAGCAAGGACTGACCACACGGTGGCGAAACTCCCGCCCACCGTTCTTCAGAACCTGGAGCCATTGGCATAGGTCAGGTCAGGAAGTTCCATCACCGTCCTGATAGCGCGCCGCCCGGAGAGACAGGTAGAACACCACCAGGATGGCCCCGGCGGAGAGGAAGAAAACCCGCGCATC
>JAPUKF010000168.1 GCA_027295805.1 Acidobacteriota bacterium
CGGGGTTGCCCCCAGATGGCGTGCACCACAGTGGATCGCACGAACCCAGTTCGCGCCCTGGGGAGAGGGGAAACGGGAGCTGGCGCTAAAAGATGGACAACACCCGCAGGTTCAGTGAAAGTCGACCCTTGCGGCGAACGACGCGGTGACTTCCTGCCCGACGCAGCCACCGCCGTACGATCCGGAGAATTCCGTGACGGCGCGCACAAAAGCCCTCCCTACAAACACAGTGCTGCAATTGGTGGGAGGGATTTCCGGCGTCAGGGCAAAGTCAAAGTCATTACCTGAGATCTGACCGGACACGGTGCCGGAGATCACGCTCACTGGCGCCTCATCGAATCGCCAGTTCCCCGTCACCATGTTCCCGGAGGTGGAGAGGAACATCACTCCTACCGACTCGAACGGCTCGCCTCCCTCCGAACCCGACATGACCAGAGTAAAGCGTCCGTTCAACGCAAAGTCATCGGTGTCCTTCCTGTCGCTCCCACATCCCGCCACCATAGCGACCGCCATGGCAGCAAGAATCATGCGGCCAACGATATGCTTCATCATGCCCCTCCCCAAGTTCCAGTTCCACAGTGAAATCGAAGCCACTCATTTTACGATAACGATCTGGTTAGTCAAGCTGAACTCCTTCCCACCCGCTTGCCCTCCTAGAGTCGTTCAAGTGGGCTAAAGCGAATCATTTATGTACGAGGCCGGCTAAACCGCTTGCGGACAGTTGCCTAGGTTGCAGCCCTGCTCCATAGACTGGGAAGTTATCGCCCAGACCTTTCCGACCCCCGGAGACAAGGTGAAGGTGTCGCCCGCGGGATCCCGGATCCCATGGGGCCGGCCGTCAAAGACAGTCTCGAGCCACCACGGACTACGGCTTCGTTCCGTCTCTGTGACGAGATGGTCTGGAAAGTGGCCGTCTCCACTCCTGACGACAGGCCGCGGCCGGGCCCCCCGCAGCAGCTGTTTCGTTTGACCGGGAAGTCGCTGCTGCGAGCGGCCCGAGGCTGCTGGGAGATCAGCGCTGACGGACAGCGCTTCTACTTCATCCGGCAGCCATGAGAAAAGGGGAATTCCGCTCCAGCAGACAGCCTGGGCAGTTGGTCTAGCATCGGGAGTGGTAAGACAAACGCGGGCAGGTTAATGCCACCGCCTGGATATGCCGAGGGCGGGAGTCGCACCGAGTGGTTTGCGAGCCGCAGGCGAAGCTCACCCGCATGAGGCAAAGCCTCAGAGGATTCTAAGTCCCCTGCGTCCAAGCTCCCCGTAGTACAATGCCGCCCACCATGGCGTTGACCACAGGCACAAAACTGGGGCCTTACGAGATCCTCGCTCCCCTGGGCGCAGGGGGCATGGGCGACCGATCGCGGGGCCTGGGATTAGCCGTTGACGTCCTCTTGGTGTAGCAATGGATGATGCCCTGACCATCCACCGGCTTCAGTTCGCCTTCACCATTACTTACCACTACCTCTACCCACAGCTCACCATGGGTTTGGCCCTGCTTCTGGTCATCCTCAAGTCCATGGCATTGCGGACCGGCAACGAGCATTACAACCACGCCGCTCGTTTCTGGGCCAAGATCTTCGCCGTGAGTTTCACCATGGGTGTGGTCACCGGAATTCCCATGGAGTTCCAGTTCGGTACCAACTGGTCCGAGTTCTCCGAGGCCGCGGGAGGTGTCATAGGGCAGACTCTCGCCATGGAGGGAGTCTTCGCTTTCTTTCTCGAATCGTCCTTCCTCGGATTATTTCTCTTCGGCGAAAAGCGACTCGGACCACGGGGGCACTGGCTTGTCACTCTCATGCTCTTTCTGGGTTCCTGGCTGTCAGGCTATTTCATCATTGCCACCAATGCATTCATGCAGCATCCCGTCGGCTATACCATGCTTCCCGATGGCCAGATCGCCCTGGAGAGTATCTGGGCGCTCCTCCTCAATCCCTGGGCCCTTGTCCAGTACATGCACACCATGGTCGGCGCGGTGGTCACCGGCAGCTTCGCCATGGCTTCCATCGGTGCTTACTACCTGATTGTCGGTGAGCACACCACCTTCGGCAAGACCTTTGTCCGCCTGGGAGTCATGGTGGGCGTCATCGCTTCCATGGCTCAGTTGTTTCCCACCGGCGACCTGCAGGGCAAGATGGTGGCCAGGCATCAACCCATCACTCTTGCCGCCATGGAAGGATTGTTCCGCACCGAGAAAGGAGCGCCACTGGTTCTCATAGGCCAGCCGGACATGGAAAAGCGGCGTCTGGACAATCCTATCGCCATACCCCGGATGCTCAGCTTCATCACCCACCTGCGCTGGAGTGCCGAGATCAAGGGCCTGGAGTCTTTCCCTGAGAGCGAGTGGCCCGACAACATTCCACTTCTTTACTACAGCTACCACATCATGGTTGGCCTGGGAACGTTCTTCATCGCCATCATGACCATGGCCGCCTGGCTTCTCTGGCGGGGCAGACTTTACGGTTCTCGTCCCATGCTCTGGATCCTGATGCTCAGCCTGCCCTTTCCCTTCATCGCCAACACCGCCGGCTGGATCACCGCTGAGGTCGGGCGCCAGCCCTGGCTGATCTATGGAATCATGCGGACCTCGGAGGGAGCATCCCCGGTTGTCTCCGCCGGCAACGCACTCTTCAGCCTTCTGGGATTCATGGGCATGTATGCGCTCCTGAGCATCCTTTTTCTCTTTCTCGTTCAGCGCGAGATCACGCACGGCCCCGAGCCGGCGCCGTCGGACTGAGGGAGGCGAAGCGTTGGAAACCGTCTGGTTCTGTCTCGTGGTCCTGGTTCTCACCATGTATGTGGTCCTGGATGGATTCGACCTCGGCGCCGGAGCGCTCCACTTCCTGGTGGCAAAAACCGAGCAGGAACGCCGGCTTGCACTGCGCGCCATCGGACCCGTGTGGGACGGCAACGAAGTCTGGCTGCTGGTTGCAGCCGGCACGCTCTTCTTCGCATTCCCTGCGCTGTACGCCTCGGCATTCAGCGGTTTTTACCTGCCCTTGATGATCATCCTGTGGCTCCTGATCCTGCGCGGAATCGCCATCGAGTTCCGGAACCACATCCAGAGCCCTGCCTGGATCCCCCTCTGGGACACCATCTATTCGGGGGCCAGTCTCCTTCTCATCTTCGTCTTCGGCACGGCCCTGGGAAACGTTGCACGCGGGGTTCCACTCGACGAGAACGGGAGGTTCTTCACGCCCCTGTGGACGGACCTGCGTCCTGGCCCGGATCCCGGCGTCATGGACTGGTACACCCTGTCCGTCGGCGTCACGGCATTGTTTGCCATGGTCATGCATGGCGCCCTCTGGCTCAATCTGAAGACCGAGTCGAAACTTCAGGCGCGTGCCCAGCGCATGGCCATCGCTGCATGGGCGGGCACCGGTATCTGGACAGCCATCATCACGTTCATGACCTTTCGTGTTCAACCACAGGTGGCGGCCAGCATGTCAGGCCATGTGTGGGGTTGGATTTTCCCCTTGCTGGCCGTGGGGGGATGGATCGGCGTGAGACTTTTTCTCAGGAGCGGCAGAGAGCTCCAGGCATTTCTCGCATCCTGCGGCTACATCATCGGCATGATGAGCAGCGTGGCATTCGGCCTCTATCCTTACGTCCTGCCGGACATCACCGGAAAGGGCACAGGTCTGACGGTGAGTAATGCGGCGGCACAGGCTGACGGTCTCTGGATCGGGCTCATCTGGTGGCTCCCCGGCATGCTGCTGGTCACCGGGTACTTCATCTTTGTCTATCGCCACTTTGCAGGCAAAGTCTCGACGGTAACCGAGGGTTCAACTGGCCGGTAAGAGCCATCGTCAGCCGGCCCCCTCCATCATGACGATGTCATGGGCCAGGACTCCACCCCGCTCGTTGAAATGAATCCCGCGGGGTTCCTCGGGGATCTTGACCTGAAACTCGGTCGCAGGACCATCCACCACCAGCGTCTTGGCGTAAGCTTTGCCCTTTTTGCCGTCGATGGTCACGCGCAGGACGGCCTGGTAATAAGTATCAGGCATGATCTCCTTCTTGGTGCCCAGAAGGACGTGCTGGTGAATTGTGCCTTCCACCATGTAATTGCCATCCTCCAAGCGACGCGTCTTGTACTGAATCTTGTATTCGGGCAAGCCCACCCCGCGAATCCACTGGTCGAAAAAGGCTTCCAGATTCATATTGAACGCTTTCTCAGCGACTCTCTGGATATCCCGGGTGACGATTTCCCTGCCCTGGAGATCCTGGGCCAGCGTTTTGAGAAAAGCGAAGAACTTGTCATCGCCAAATGAATTGCGCAGAATATGGAACATATAGGGTCCCTGGGCATAGACGGCCGCCCTGTAGCCGGCGCCACGGGGTACAGCACGGCCCGACCAGAGAATGGGCGCATCCTGCACGCTCACCCGCAGGTCGGCGCGCAAGATCTCCCGGCGCCAGGCCTGCACATGCTTCTTGTAGGCTTTGGCCCCATAGCGGGCCTCGACAAAAAGAGCGGCTGAATACTCCGCCAGACTTTCCACGAACCAGTAATTGCGATCGTTGGCATTGCTGATGAGACTGCCCCACCATTGATGTGCCACTTCGTGAGCCACCAGCGACTTGACGAAGGTCGTGAGGGAGGCGTCACTCAGCGCCCCTTCACCGCGAAAGGCCGCGCTGCCTAGGTAGATCAACGATCCTGGCGCCTGTCCACGCAGAGCGTTCCAATCGTTCACAAGATCCAGCCGTGCATACGGATACTCCACTCCGAACATCTCCCGGTACAGATTCAGGGCATTGGCAGCGTCATCCGCCAGGGGACGGAGCTGCTTGGGCCTGATACCCCATACCCTCATATTGTCCCGGTCAACATGAATGGCGACGGGAATCTTGTCGCCATTCGCCCGTTTCGCGTCAAACCCGGCCTTGCTTTCCACATAGTTGCCGTAAACGACGGTTGGGAAGGTCACCGGACTTTGTGACTTCCACCTGGTGGTGTAGACCGGGCCATCCTTGCTCTCTTCAACGATATGCCCCACCGCCAGGGTCGTGAATTTCGAGGGTGACAGGATTGTCAGATCGAAATCATCGATCTTGTCCACGAAGGACACGAAAGGCAACCACCCTGTACGAGCCAGGTAAGCGTAGCTCGGTGTCAGACGATAGATGGCGTCATCGTTGATGTACTGGGCTCGCAGCGTCAGTTCGCTGCCGGCCGGAAGCTCTTCAGGCAGGATCACGTAGCCGGAAACCGATCCGGTCTTCATCCAGATCAGCTCATTCCCTTCGCCGTCCTGGAAGCTGTTGATGGCCAGGCGCGGATCCTTGGTCTCACTCTTCGCCGAACGCCCCCCTGTGAGACGCGCCAGATTGAACCTCACTTCGGTCAGAGGCATGCGGGTGACCATGGTGAAGGTCACATCTGCTCGCATGCGTTGAGATTCTTCAATGCCCAGCTCAACCGTGCCCTTGAACGCTTGCAGATCGTAATAACGACTCTGCAGATCCAGGCGCTTTTCCAGATCGTAACTCGAGATGCCGCTGTTTTGCGTCTCCCGGGAGTAATAAGAAAAGAGCGGGCCGTAGTCGGTAGCGAAAAAGGTCACTTCCCGGGGTTCTTTGTTGTCGTAGTCCAGGCCCACGCGATGGTCCACGTTGGCTCTCTTGATAACGACCGTGACGTTCCTGCGGTCATCCTTGTAGGGAAGATGAAACCCTGAAAAACCGTTTTTGTGGCGATTCTCGCGTAGATTGTGCAGATACTCGCTGTAATAGTTTTTAAGCACATTGCCCATATCAGCCCGGGTTGCCGGGCGCAGGCCGGTGAAGCTGGAAGCAAGGAGCTCGGCACATGCATGTTGATCGCAATAGATGGTGACCCGCTCCGGCGTGAAGACAAAATCTTTGATTTTCTCTTTCTTCAGAACATCGTAGAGA
>JAPUKF010000169.1 GCA_027295805.1 Acidobacteriota bacterium
GTCTTGCCGCTGCCCGACTCGCCCACCAGTCCCAGGGTCTCCCCCCGCGCCACCGACAGGCTGACGCCGTCCACCGCCCGCAGCCAGGCATCGGGCCGGCCCAGCAGGCGCCGGCCGACCGGGAACCGCTTCACAAGATCGATGACCTTGAGCAGGTCAGGTACGGGCATCCTCGCCTTCCTCGCCTTCCTCGCCGGCGGATGACACCGGTTGATCCCGCTCTTCAGGATTGTACTTCTCGCACGCCACCGTCCGGCCCGGGCCCATGGGATAAAGAGGCGGCGGCGCCACCTCACAGGCAGCGAACAGGTCGGGACAGCGGGGCGCGAAATGGCAGCCTGCCGGCAGCTGGGTCAGGGGCGGCACCATCCCCTGGATGGCGGGCAGGCGGCGCCGAGCTGCCGCAGGTTGCGCCTCATCGGTGCGCGGGCGGGAAGCCATGAGCCCCAGGGTGTAGGGGTGGAGAGGGTCATGAAAGAGGTCGGTCACCGGCGCCTCCTCTACCACCCGCCCGGTATACATGACCGCCACCCGGTGAGCCACCTCGGCGACGACGCCGAGATCGTGGGTGATGTGCAGCACCGCCAGTCCGCGCTCCTGGCGCAGGCGATCCAGCAGTTCGAGGATCTGCGCCTGGATGGTGACATCCAGGGCGGTGGTCGGCTCATCGGCGAGAATGAGATCGGGGTTGCATGACAGGGCCATGGCGATGAGCACTCTCTGGCGCATGCCACCGCTCATCTGGTGGGGGTAATCGTGAACCCGTCTCTCCGGATCGGGGATGGCCACCAGGCGCAGCAGATCGGCGGCGTCTTTCATGGCCACCTTCCAGCTCTTGCGCTGGTGGACCACCATGGTCTCGGCAATCTGATTGCCCACCGTGAAGACCGGGTTGAGAGCGGTCATGGGCTCCTGGAAGATCATGGCGATCTCGCGCCCCCGGACAGTGCGCATCTGCCGGGGCGTCAGGGTGAGAAGGTCACGCCCTTTCCAGAGGATCTGACCCGAGGTGATCCGCCCGGGTTCAGTCACCAGGCGCAGGATGGAGAGGGCCAGAACGGTCTTCCCGCAGCCCGACTCACCCACCAGGCTCAGGGTCTCGCCGGCGTCAAGGGTCAGGCTGACACCGTCCACCGGCCGGACCTGCCCTTCAGGTGTATCGAAGGTGACCACCAGGTCGCGAACTTCAAGCAGATGGCTCAAGAGTGATGAATCCGCAGGGTCGTGGGCAACGGCATCAGACGCCCGTCGCGTTCTGCTGGTGGCATCCGAAAACGGTGCGCATGGTGTCGGCGATCTCTCCCAGGGTGGCGTAGGCTTCCACCGCGGCAAGGATGGGTTCCATCAGGTTGTCGGTCCCGCGGGCCGCCTCTTCCAGGCGGGCCAGGGTCCGCGCCACCTGCGGACCGTCGCGTTCAGCGCGCACCTTAAGGGTGCGCTCCACCTGGAGTTGCTCCTGGCGCGGGTCCAGAGCCTGGAACGCAACCTTCCCGATGGCGTCGTCATCTTCCTGGTAACGGTTGACCCCGACCACCGTCGCGTCTCCGGCATCCAGCGCCTGCTGGGCCTTGTAGGCCGATTCGCTGATCTCGCGCTGCATGAAGCCGCCCTCCAGAGCCTTCACGGCACCTCCCAGCCTGTCGATCTTTTCGATGTACGCCAGGGCCCGGCGCTCGATCTCGTCGGTCAGATGCTCCAGGGCGAATGAACCTCCCAGAGGATCCACCATGTCGGCAACACCGCTTTCGTGGGCGATGATCTGCTGGGTGCGCAACGCCAGGCGGACCGCGCGCCGGCCCGGCAGCCCCAGGGCTTCATCCAGACTGTTGGTGTGCAGCGACTGGGCGCCCCCCATGACGGCAGCGAAAGCCTGCAGAGTGACCCGCATGAGATTGTTCTCGGGCTGCTGGGCGGTGAGGGTCGACCCTGCTGTCTGGGCATGAAAACGCAGCTTCATGGCCGCAGGATCGGTGGCACCGAGACGCTCCTTCATGAGACGCGCCCAGAGGCGGCGGGCGGCCCGGTATTTGGCGACCTCTTCCATGAAATTATTGTGGGCATTGAAGAAGAACGACAGGCGGCGGCCGAACACGTCGGCGGAGAGACCGGCCGCCTTGACCCGTTCCGCGTAAGCCACGCCGTGGGCCAGAGTAAAGGCCACCTCCTGCACCGCCGTCGAGCCGGCTTCGCGGATGTGGTAGCCCGAGATGCTCACCGGGTTCCAGGACGGCAGTTCCCGGGCGCAATAGATCACCGAGTCGGTCACCAGCCGCAGGGACGGCTCAGGCGGATAGATGAACGTTCCCCGGGCTGCATACTCCTTGAGGATGTCGTTCTGAAGCGTTCCCCGCAGGCCCTTTGTCTCGACACCCTGGCGGCGGGCCGCCGCCACGTAAAGAGCCAGGAGGATGGCCGCCGTGGCGTTGATGGTCATGGAGGTGGAGACCGTTTCCAGCGGAATGCCGGCGAAGAGGGTTTCCATGTCGGCCAGGGAATCGATGGCCACACCCACCCGGCCCACCTCACCTGATGCCATGGCGTGATCCGAGTCGTATCCCATCTGGGTGGGCAGGTCGAACGCCACCGACAGGCCGGTGGTCCCCTTCTCCAGCAGGTAGCGATAGCGGCGGTTGGATTCCTCGGCTGAGCCGAAGCCGGCATACTGGCGCATGGTCCAGTGCCGGCCCCGGTACATGGTCGGCTGAACCCCCCGGGTGAAGGGGTAGCTGCCCGGGAAGCCCAGCTTCTCGCAATATGGCTCACCGGCCTCATCCAGAGGGGTGTGCAGGGGGGGGATCTCGATTCCTGACGTGGTCGAGAAAGCCTCCCGGCGCTCCTTGAAGCGGGCCACCGCCGGATCCCGGCGGTTCTTCAGCCAGTCGGCCAGAGCGGCTGCAACCTCTTCCCGATCCTGGCGCTTGTCATCACTCATGGGATCCTCTGCCGGCCGGTACCGCCACCGACCAGGGCATTGTTCCACAAATTTTTGCCCAACCCCCTTGACGGGCAATGACTACGTATGTAGTATTACGTCTGTAGTTGAAACCGCCTCTGGTTCGTGGCGCGTTCAAAAAGAGGGACGACATGCAAAAAGACAACAATATCAGCGACCTGCAACTGGCTGTCATGCGGGTACTCTGGCGCCGTGGGGAGGCGGCCGTGGCCGAAGTCCATGGGGACCTTGAACCCGAGCGTGGTCTGGCCCCCACGACCATCGCCACCATCCTCTCCCGCCTGGAGCGGCGCGGTCTGGTGCGCCACAGCAGTCGCGGCCGGCAATACCTCTATGCCCCCGTCATCAGCGAACAGGAGATCCGCCGCTCCATGGTGGCCGCCCTGACCTCCCGCCTGTTCAACGGCGACGCCACCGCCCTGGTGAGCCACCTCCTGGAGTCCCGGGATATCGCCCCCGGCGATCTTGAAAAAGTGCGCCAACTGCTTTCCGAGAGCCACGAAACGGAGACCGACCATGCCGACTCTTGAGATGCTGCCTGCCGCCGGCTCGCCGGCGCTGAGCCTGATGGCCTGGCTCATGACCTACGCCATTCACAGCACCCTGCTGGGCGCCGGAGTCTGGATGGCAACGACCCTCCTGCGCGGCCACGCCCTGCGCGAGATGCTGTGGAAGGCCGCCCTGGTCGGCGGTTTGTTGACCACCACGCTGCAGGTCGGCCTCGGCATGGAACCTCTGGGCGGCCGCCTGGTGCTGCCGGCGCCGGCCGGCATGACGGAGACCACAGCCATGGCGACGGACGCTGAGCTGTTCGACGATTCAGCGCTGGTTGGCTCCGCCCTCTCCGGCCGCGAAGCCGCTGGCCGCGCCGTCGCCATGGGTCGGACGGGAAGTCCATCCACCCCGCAACGAGCATCCATGCAGTCCTCTGCCATGAGCGCTACCGAGATCGCCTTGCTCAAGGATGCCCCCGGGATTCACTTCCCCTCCCTGTCCTGGGGGCATCTCCTGCTGCTGGGCTGGCTGGCCGGCGCGGCGTTCGCTCTTGTCCGCCTCCTGCGCGGCCGCGCCCGCTTCCTGGCCGGGCTGGGGCGACGCCTACCGGTGGCCAGCCCCGGTCTGCTGGACTCGCTGGCCCGCCTGCGCCGCAAGGCCGGCGTGCCGCAACGCATCCGCCTGACCCAGTCGGCCTGGCTGACCAGCCCGGTGGCCCTGGGGCGGGACGAGATCTGCGTGCCCGATCGCGCCCTCGTGGAACTGAACAGTCACCAGCAGGAGAGCATGCTGGCCCACGAGCTGGCTCACCTTTCCCGCCGCGACCCGCTGTGGCTGATCGTCTCGGGAGTCATCGAGAGTCTCTTCTTCTTTCAGCCGCTCAACCGGCTGAGCCGCACTCATCTGCAGGAGAGCAGCGAGTTCCTCTGCGACGAATGGGCTGTCCGCCACACCGGCCGGCGCCGCACCCTGGCCCACTGTCTGGCCCATGTGGCGTCGTGGCTTGAGCGCACGCCCCACCCGGCTGCCCTGGCCCCCATGGCCCGTCTCGGTTCACCGCTGCTGCGCCGCATCCAGAACCTCCTGCAGAGCAGCCCGGCCTCAGCGCCGGCGCGGGCTCCGCGACTGCGTGCCATGGCCGCGATTCTGCCGCTGCTGGCAGTGGCAGCCCTGGCGCCTGCCATCTCCAGTGAGGGCAGGAAGGCGGAGGCCGCACCACGCGCAGCAGTCGCACCTGTCTCTGCTGGAGCACTTTCGGCGGCGGCCGCACCTGCGTTTGCTGTTGTAACTGCGCCAGCAGTCACACCTGCATTGGCGGCCGCGCCTGTATTCGCCTTAGCACCTGCATTGGCGGCAACTGCGGCAGCCGGCGGCGAGAGGGAACATGACCCGTCATTCAATGGCACTTCCAGGTGGGTTCACGAGGACAACGGCAACCGCTTTTCCATGCAGGCGGACGGCGAAATTCATTTCACCGGTGATATGACCGAGATCACCGGCATGACCCCGGGCAGCACCCTGCGCCTGGAAGAGGATCTGGATGGCACCCGTCGCAGCCTGGCCGTCACGGCCGATGAGAACGGCCTGCCGGCCTACGACTACCGCGTGAACGGCAACGAAGTGCCGTTCGAACCCGAGGGACGCGATTTTCTCGCCACGGGCCTGGCGCAGATTCACAGGCAGCGGGAGAACGCGCACGAAAGGCGCGCGCTGGCCGGCGAAGAGCGGGCCCGAATGTCTGCTGAACGCGAAGAGATGCGCCGGCGGCGGGACGATATGCGCCGGGTGCAGCGCGAGATGTCCCAGGAGTTATCCCGCACCCAGCGGGAGATGCAGCGGGAAGTCAGCCGCCAGCAGCAGCAAATGCGCCGGCAGGAGCGCGACCGCGCCCTGGCCTATCAGGAGGCCGGGCGCGCACTCCAGATGGAACAGCGTCGGGAGGATATGGATAGACGCCGTCAGTTGCAGGATCAGCAGATCGATTTCCGCCGACAGGCCCAGGAGGCGTTAAGGCACGCGCAGGAGCTGGAGCGCTCTGCTGAGCAGGCCGACCCGGCTGATCGTGAAGCTGCCGAGAAAGATGCCCGTGCCGCCAGGCGGCACGCGGAGGAGCAGCTATCGCGCCTGGAAGAAGACATGGCGCGCCGGGAACATGAGCTTCAGCAAGAACACGAAGAAAGCAGCCGGCAGCGACAGGACGATCTGGAGCGCCTGCAACGGGAACTGGAAGAGAAC
>JAPUKF010000017.1 GCA_027295805.1 Acidobacteriota bacterium
CACCGGCAATCACCATGACGCCGATGATCTGGCCCAGGAGGCATTCATCCGCGCCCATCGTGGCCTGGCCCGGTTTCGCGGAGAATCGCGCTTTTCCACCTGGCTGGCGCGTATCGTCATCAACCTGTCGCGCAACCCCCGGCGGCGGCATCTGCCGCTGGCGGCGGCCCCGGAACAGACGAGTGCTGAAGATAACGCCGACCTGCAACTTGTGAAGGACCAGCAGCGGCAGCAAGTGCGGCGAGCCGTGGCCGGCCTGCCCGAGAAGCAGCGCCGCACCCTTTTACTGAGAGTCTTTGCCGAGCTCCGCTACCGGGAGATTGCCGAAGTGATGGGAACCACCACCGGGACCGCCAAGGCCAACGTCTTTCACGCCCTGCGAAACCTGGCGCGGCGACTGGAGAAACCATGACGCGCCAAAACGACAACCCCGGTGACATGGACGCGAACCAGGCCGCAGCCCTCAGCCGGGTGGAAGAACTGCGGGACAGAACCGTGCCCGACCCGGGCGAACTGTACTGGGCCGGCTTCACCCGGCGCGTCCACCTGCGGTTGCCCTCCCCGGCGCAGCGCTGGGTGCCGTGGGCCGGCATGGCAGCCGCCGCCGCCAGCCTCATGCTGGTCATGTGGATCGGGGGACGCACCATCTCACCGTCGCCGACAACCGGCGACTCCGACCAGGGCCTGGCCGTTCTTGCCACATGGGAAGAAGAGCGGGTGGACGGCGCCCTGGACCAGATCCTGGGTGAAACCGGCGCCGACCTGCTGGCCGCGGAGATCCCCGCTCTCACCCTGGCGGCCAAGCAAGACCTCCTGGACAGTCTCCGTGAGGAGCTTTCCCAAGCCGGCGCCCCATCCGCGCCCGGCCTGAACCCCAGTCCCGGCCCGGCCTGAATCCACCGCCTGAGGAGATGGACTTATGCAGCACAACCCTTTCTTTCGCAGTCGCCTGGCAACCGTCGCCCTGATGGTGACTCTCTTGGCCTGCGCCATACCGGCGGTGGCCGCCCCTCGTGCCCAGCAGGATCGCCAGCCGCGCTCAGGCTCCGTGGACCGCGAGCTGGCCGAAACCCTTGAACGTGTTCTGATCCTGCGTCTGAAGAGAACCCTGGAACTAACCACCGCACAGGAAGAAACGGTGGTGCCTCTCATGCGGGACCTGACACGACGGCGCCGTGAACGCTCACGCGGGCGCATGGAAGCCATGCGCACCCTGACCGCCCTGGCCCGGGACACGGCCGCGGATGAGGATCTTCTGCGTGACAGGCTGGAAAGGCACTACGACGACCAGGCCACGGCACTCAGGAACGAAGCTGGGGTGCTGGACCAGATTCGCGCAGAATTGACGCCCCGCCAGGAAGTCCGCCTTCTGGTCTTCGAGGAGAGGTTCCGCGCTGAGATCCGGGAACGTCTCCAGGATGTCCGCCGCCAGAGAGAACGGGCCCGTCCGCGTACGGACAGGCCCGCTCCCGGCACATCACGCGATCGGTAGAGTCAGCGGCGCCGGCGCTCCCGACCCGCCAGGACCTGGGGCTGTTCCACGTCCAGCCTGAGAACCTGGGGGGCCAGGCCGGGCAGGACCTGGATCGTCTCCGCACTCACCATCTGGGAGAAGAAGCGGCGGGTGTCATCATCCTCGTCAAGGGTGGGCGCGAAGTAGCGCAGCAGGACGATACCGGTGGCCACTTCGCCCAGTTCAAAGGTGTCTGCGCCGATGATGCGGGCCACCGAGAAGGTCCTGGTCTGGCCCGGGGCAATCCCCACCAGGCGCAGAGCGCGGCGGATTGCGCCATCCGACGAGACAAAGACGGCTGCGGCGGCGATGGGACGGTTGCCCGTGTTGGACAGGTGCAGGATGGTGTTCCAGCGCGGCACCGTCAGCTCTTCGTCGGTGCCCACGGGCTCGGGCAGGCTCTGGCGCACAAAGGAGACCACGGTGCGGGGGCCTAAAACCCGAAATCCGGGGTCGGGCTGCTCGGCGTCAAGAATTTCCTGGCCGAAGGAAGCACAGGGCAGGGCCAGGGCGGCGGCCAGCAGGAACGAGAGTGGCATGAGACGGGCAGGTTTCATGGTTTGACCTCCTTGATATGGGATAGAGACGACAATCTGTTCTGCCTCTTGGACCATGCGGGCGACCGGAAGGTTGCATGGCGGGGCGCAGATCATGGAGATCAGGGCCGACGCCGGATGCGGCTGCCGGGCACCACATCCTGGCTGCCGTCGGCGCGGCGGATCCAGGCCTTATGTCCGCCATCGTAATCCCGGGCCCAGACCACCAGCCCGATCTCCTGCCCACCAAGATTCGCCGTCTCCTCCCCTTCCGGATCGACGCCCAGCATGACCCGCAGAAAAGGATTTTGCGCGCGCTCTTCACCCACGGTGCTGGGAAGACGATGGCCCGGCAGGACCGGCTCGTCCTCGGGGAAGGCCAGCAGGCGCTCCAGCAGGGAATGCCGCAGGTCGGAGAAGGTCGTGTGCCCGGGGGCCATGGTGCCACCGATGGAACGCCGGAAAAGAGTGTCGCCGGTGAAGAGACCAACCCCCTCCAGATGAAAGGCAAGCTGGCCGGCCGTGTGCCCGGGGATATGAAGCGTCTGGATGGACAGGCTGCCACAGGTCAGGCGGGCTTTATCACCCACCACCCGGGTGACCGGCGTCTGCCGCCCGAAGAGGGGCATCTCGGCCTCGTGAGCCACGACCGCAGCACCGGTGCGGCGGGCGATCTCGGCGGCGTGGCCCGCATGATCCAGATGATGATGGGTGAGCAGGATCATCTTGATCCTGAGATCGTGACGTGCGGCGGCAGCCAGGACCGTTTCCGCATCCAGTCCCGCATCCACCAGAAGGGCGTCCTCGCCACGGCCTGCGGCCACCAGCCAGGTATTGGACAGCCAGGTTGGTTCTTCGTACCGCTCGAGGATCAAAGCCGTCTCTCAGCCACCAGCCAGGCGTGCAGCAACAGCAGCACCACCACGATATCGGCCAGATCCTCGTCGCTGTTGACCGGCAGCGAGATGGCCCGGCCGGGGACGCCGTTTCGCAGGCGGCGGCGGGTCACCTGCTGCAGATCGGAGGCCGTGGAAAGACCGGCCAGCCAGTCCTCGGGCAGCGGTTTGAGTTCGACTGTCATCCCTTTACGGAGCCGCGGCGCGAACTTGACCGTGGCGACCTCCCTCCGCGCCACCAGAAGGACCGGCCGCCAGGTCGATCGCACGGCCCGGAACATCTCGCTGGTTTTCTCCAGCGAGAGAAATGCTTCCCTCAGGGCAAGGTAATTGTCGCGCTGTCCCACGGGGATGTCACCGAGCGCTTCACGCAGCGACCGCGGCCGGTCAGCCGACCTGCTGACGGCTCTCTTCTTCTCCCCCCCCAAGGTGACCATGACACTTTTATCATACGCCTCCTCACGCCGATGGAAATGGGTGATTTGACACAGTTCGATCTCTCAGGTCGGTACGGCTGGTGTGGGTTTACGAAGATACCCCTGAAAATCAGTCGATGTTCGGGAATTTTTCGTGTGTCCTGTAATGAGGACGCTCTGGATGAAAACCGCTCAATCTGTTATACTTCCGGCTCTCCGACCTTAAGCCAAGAGGAGTTTTTCAATGGGACAATCCAGGTCGACAGCAGCCGTTCCGGTGCGTGATCTGCCTCGCGATGTGCGCGACGCCATCGACATGTACGTACCTCGCGGCATCCCTGCCGCGTCGGCGCACTACTATATTCAGGCGGAATACGTTCGCCTCTTGCGCGGCCGCGCCCAGGCCGAGCGCAATTCGTTTCGCTGGGAACGCAGCGTTGACGAACTGATGCGAGCTTTCGACAAGGCCTCACTGGACCTGTCGGTCAAAGATGTCACCGAATATGTCACCGGCAACTGCTACCAGGCCGATATCCTCCTCCACCCCGGTTATGAGCTGCCGGACGATCCCCGGGATCTTCTGGGAAGTCTGCGCACGGGCGTGCGCATTGCCTCGATCCATGCCTCTTTTCTGGCACCGGCGTGGTGGATGGGAGTACGCCGCATCACGCGTGCCGGCCGTACCGGCCTGAAGCAGGAATGGGAATGGCCCCAGCGGTCTCCGGCCCAGAAGATACGCCTGGTGACGGAGTCCGTTCTGGGAATGCGTGGCTGGAGGCGGCTCTCCAACGATGAAGTCCGCCAGCGCATCTCCAACATCGACCTGCACCACATGAAGCCGGGCTTCACCCGCGTGGGCCACGTCCTGTTCAGTCAGTTGATTGAATTCCCCTGAGGTTGTGATGATGTCGTCCAGCAAGGCCAGGTTCACCTCATTCGCTTCCAAGCTTCCCGACAACGTCCGTCTCGCCTTGAGACGCTACTTTCCGACGGAGGTCTCGGCCCACTCGGCGGCTTATTACACCCTTCCCGAACACCTGGCCCTGCTGCGCTTGCGGTCCGAGGCCGAAAGCCGCATGCTGCGCTGGAGCGACCTGGCAGAAGAGCTCAACAAAGAGCTGGACGATCTGGCCATCCGGGTCAGCGAGTGCACCGCGTTCAATAACGCCTACGAGATGGAGATCCTGCTGCACGAGGACATCCCGTTCCCTGCCGAGCGGGAAGAACTGTTCTCGCTGATCAAGCGCCCCCCGGTGCGCACCGCCTACCTAGCGGCCAGTTTCCTGGTTCCGTACTGGATCATCTATTTCCGTACCTGGCGACGCAGCCGAAGCGGTGTCATCACCATGCAGAATGTGCCCCAGGAGGGGCGCCATTCCACCCGGGTCGCCAACGCGGCAGCCAAATGCCTGCAGAAATACAGCTGGAAACGTATCTCCTCGAACCTCGCCCAGACCAAGATCCCGGGACTTGACACTCATAGTCTCGATGCCGGTGAGGTGCGGGTCGCCGACGTGGTTTTTGGTGTGTTCGATTCCTCCACACCGTTCCCAACCAGTCTTTAAAAGGAGAAACGAGCCGATCATGTCCATGAAGACCCATTTACAAACGATCCGCCGGCGCCGCAAGCGCCGTGAAGAACGACTCAAAGCTCGTATCCTCGCCGCCAAGGCCGAGGCAGCCAAGTCGCGACCGACTTCAGCGTCCTGAACACCGCCTGAAGCGTCAACCTTTCAGGTTGAGTCGTCGCCGCAGCCGGGGAGTGCCGGCAGGGGAAGTGGTTTGTGGAGTTGCCCCACGCCCGGCTGGAGAAGGCGTTCCACCACTTCACCACCCACCACGTGACGCTGGACGATCTCCTCCACGTCCTCTACTCTCACACCGCCATACCAGACCCCTTCCGGGTAGACCACCACCGACACCCCCAGCTCACAGGTATCCAGGCAGCCGGCAGCGTTGGCCCGCACAAGACCGGCCAGGCCTCGTTTTTTCAGGGCTTTCTTGAACGCGGAGCGGACCTCCTCGGAACCTCGCTCCGCGCAACAGCCGCGGGGATGCCCCGATGGGCGGCGATTTTCGCAGATAAAGAGATGGCGCTGATAGCGGGACATGGCTGGATCCTACCACGGCCATTGACCATGGCCTTTGCCCGTTGCACAATGTCTTCCATGAGCATGGGAAACAAGAAAGGCACGGGCCATCAGGATCGCGTCGCCGGATCCATGGGCGAAGTGGAGGTTGTCTGCCCCTGCTGTCAGACCAAACTGCTTGCAGATGCCGCCACGGGCGTCGTCCTGCGCGAAGACCGCAAGAAAAAACCGACCAAATCGTTCGAGAAGATGCTCGAGGAAGATCGCGCCCGCCGTGAGGCCAGCGACGACCTGTTCGGCAAAGCCCTGGCTTCCGAAGGCCACCAGAAGGACCTGTTGCAGCGCAAGTTCGAGAAAGCACTGGAAAAAGCCGCCGCAGAACCGGACAAGAAGCCCCCGAACCCCTTCGACCTGGATTGACGCTCTCAGGCGGGAGGCGGCAGGCCTCCTGACCGTCCTCCATCGGTGACATGCGTCTTGTCTTCCCGCCCTCGTCGGGGGACGCTGCTGCCTCTCCCGCAGCCCGGGACTGACCCACTTAACACCATCATAGACAAGCACTTGGAGATTTTCTTCGCCTTAACCTGGCGGTTGGCCCGGCCTTCGCAATAGGACCGGCCCGAAAGGAGCCGACCATGAAAGCCAGACTCAAGACCACCAGACAGCAGAAGACGCGCAACCGCTTGTTCCTGAATGGCCGGCGGGCCGCACTCGTCGTGGCCGGCCTCGTCATCGGGTTTGGACTGGCGCTGCCTCAGGATAGCCTCGCCGGGAACAAGCATCGCCATCACATAGTGAAGGTTCATGTGGGGCACGGCCATCACGCTTACCGGCGCGCCGTGGCCTCCCCTTACGCGGTCCAGAGGCGGGGGTATGTCCGCGCAGGCCATTTCACAGTTCCGAGGCAAATTGTCGTGCGGGCCGAGAGGGACCGTTACCGGTCCTACTACAACCGCCGGGTTTATTACGCCCCTCATCGCCACTATCACCAGGTCTACGACTTTCCCGTCTACTACCAGGAGAGAAGGGTGCCCCGTCCGTACGCCTACTGCAACGGCAACCTGTACGGCGGCCTGCACTTTTCCTACAGCCGTCCGGGCTTCAGCGTGGCGGTGGGGTGGTAGACAGGTCCGCGAGGATCGTGTCGGCGCCGGCCCGGGCGGCTTCAGTCGCTCCGGGCCGGCTCATGACCCAGCGGGCGGCAACACGGGCGAGGTCGGGGTCGAGTTCCCGGGCCGCCCGCCCCAGGGCCAGGGCCAGTGCCGGCGTCAGGCGATTGCCCCGGTCAAGGAGAGCCAGACGGAAGGCGGCAGCCGCGTCCCGGGCCTCGCCCCGGCGTGCCAGAAGGCTGCCGATCTTCACCAACAACGCCGGGTCGGCATCGGGAACCGGCACCTCCGCGAGAAGCTTGCGCCAGTGGTCCACCGCTTCATCTTCCTGGCCGGCGCACAACTCCCTTCGCACCAGGGCAAGAAGGGCCGGCGCGGCTTCGCCGGCCCG
>JAPUKF010000170.1 GCA_027295805.1 Acidobacteriota bacterium
AAGACCCTGGATCGGCTGATGAGCCGTGCCTTCGCCGGCGGCTGGCAGGTGGCGGTGCACGCCATCGGTGACCGGGCAAATCGGATGGTTCTGGATGCCGTGGAAAAGGCCCGCCGCGACCATCCGGATGTCGCCGACCCGCGCCCGCGGGTGGAGCATGCCCAGGTGCTGCGTCCGGTTGATATCCCGCGTTTCGCCCCGCTAGGGGTCATCGCCTCCGTGCAGCCGACCCACGCGACATCGGATCAGCGCTGGGCGGCCATCCGGCTGGGCCAGGAGAGGCTGCAGGGAGCGTATGCCTATGGTTCACTGGCAGCCGCCGGAGCCGTTCTCGCCTGCGGGTCCGATTTTCCCGTGGAGAAAGCCGATCCTCTCGCCGGACTGCAGGCGGCCGTGGCCCGGACCGATGCCCAGGGGAGGCCTGCGGGGGGCTGGCGCCTCCAGGAAGCCCTGTCACCGGAAGCTGCCCTGGCGTGCTTCACCAGAGGGCCTGCCTATGCCGCTTTCATGGAAGATGAAACCGGGCGCCTGGCGGTGGGGATGCGTGCCGATCTCACCGTGCTTGACGGAGATCCCCTCACGGTGGATGCGGGGGCTCTGTCCGCCCTCAAAGTGGTGCGCACCGTGGTGGGTGGCCGCACGACCTATCAGGCTCCCTCTCCCTGAGCGCCCCGTGACTTTTGACGAAGATCCACGACAGAGGCCTGCGTCCCCATCGTTGGCTGCAAAGGGGTGGAGCACACCCCGCCACTTGCAAGCCCTGGTGGAACTGTGGCGTGACGCGGGCCGGCGCACGGAGATACCGGTGCAGGGGCGCAGCATGTTCCCGCTCCTGCGATCCGGGTGGCGCCTGGAGCTGGATCACGGCATGGTGGAACATCCCCGTGGCAGCATCATCGTGTTTCTCCAGGGGCGTGCCCTGGTGGCTCATCGGGTCGTGGGACGCCGGCGCAAAGGCGCCTACCTGACCAAGGGCGATGCCCTGCTTCATTATGACCGGCGCCCGGTTCTGCCGGCCCGGGTTCTGGGGCGGGTTGTGGCAGTGCATCATGAGGGCGGCGTCATCCGGCTCACCGGCAGGCGGCAGCGCCTGCTGGGGCACACCGTGGCCCTGGTTTCCCGGCTGGTGGCCGAACTGCACCGGGCCGCGGCGCCCATGCGTCGCTGGACCTCCGCCGCCGGGCGTCTTCCAGGCGCCTGGCCCGGGCCCACCCGATGCCTGGGAGCCGTCAATCGCCGGGTCATGGCGGTGGCCGGGCGCCTGCTGGGGAGGGCTCAGTCGCCCCCCAGCAATCCCGGCGTGCCCGGTGGCGGTGGCGGCGCGTAGAGGTCCGGCACGCGCACAGCCCAGCAGAGGAGCAGGATGGCCAGAATCACCGCGGCCCATGTCATCTGCCGGCGGCGGGAGGCCTGCGGGACCGCGGCACGCCATGGGATGACGGCCATGACTGCGCCCACCACGATGATCGGCATCAGGGGCAGGCGAAAACGGGACATGCCAAAGGTCACCACATGGACCGCAAGGATGTAGAGAACCATGATGATGGTGAGTTGCCACCAGGCGCCGCCGTGGCGGGTCCAGCCCCAGACCGCCATGGCCATGAGGGCCATGTTGAACAACGCCAGGGCCGTGACGACCCCATCGGCCAGAGGCGGCGGCCAGTCGCCGTAAAGACCGCGGCGGATGTGGCGGACCAGAAACGACGTTGGATTGACCAGGTCGGCGACCTTCGTGCCGGCGCGGGTCACGAATCGGACGGGATGCTGGATGATCTGTCCCACGCCGTAACGAGTCAGGCAGGCGTTGTAATCCACCAGGCTGACATCCCGGCATTCGGCCCGCAGGACGACGCCGCGGGTTGAGCGTCCCGTGCCCCAGTCCCAGTTGCTTGAGGTGACGGGGTTGTTGCCCCGCACCAGGTTCTTGCCGGTGGTGGTCTCGATGAGAACCAGGCGGCCGTAGACCATATAATTGCGCGCCGTCCACGGCAGGATGATTGCCATGGTTCCGGCCATGAGCAGGGCTGCGACCCGGACTCCGCGGCGGGTGGGCGTGCCGGCGATGACCCAGGCGGCCAGGAGGGGGACCAGGTACAGGGGCAGCACCTTCACCAGGCAGGATGCCCCCATGGCCAGGCCGGCGGCCAGAGCCAGACGGCCGGAAGTGCGCGCGCGGGCGGTATGAATCAGCAGCAGGCCGCCTGTGAAGAGGGGCAGGAAGAGGGTTTCACTCCACAGGTAATGGGCGTAGGCAACGAGCGTGGGGTGGAAGGCCACCAGGAAAGCGGCGGCCATGCCCACGCGTGCGCCGTCGGTTCGTCCCGCGTCCCTGGCCGCCTGCCGGCCCAGGAGAAAGACCATGGGGACCAGCAGGGTGGAGAGGAATGCCTGTGTGACCCGGGCGCCGCTCAGGCCCAGCCCCAGTTTCAGATGGCCGGCCAGAAAGGCGATGTACCCCGGCGGCCAGTAGTGGCGGGAATGGGGCCGGAATCCTTCGCCGTCGGCCAGATGGTGAGCCAGGTTGCTGTAGTAACACTCATCGCCGATACAACCGATATCCCACGCCGCGGCCACGCCCGCCAGGCGGATGGCCAGGGCCGCCAGGATCAGGAGCCAGAGTCTCACGGGCTGGGGGGGCAGTGGTCGGAGAGGGGCGAGGTGGCCTCGGGCATCTCCTCTTCTCCCTGGAGATATCCCAGTGACTTGAGGCGCTCCTGGGCTTCAGGGGAGAGCTGGTGCGACACCATCAGGTGGAAGTCCTTCTCTCTCACGAACTCGCATGCCTTGGCCTTGAGGGCGGCCGCTCTCTCGGGATAGGCGGCGGCCACATTCTCTCGCTGCAGGGGATCGGCAGCGAGATCGTAGAGCTCCTCTGGGGCGATGTTGAACCCCAGCTCCGATTCACGCTTGAACGGGGCGCCGTAGGTGATCACGGCATCGGGATTCCAGATGTAGCGCCAGTTTCCCTGTCCCACGATGACGATCTTATCCCGCCACTCGGCGAAAGTTGTGTCGGCACCGGTGGCGCCTGCCTCCTGGCGAGCCAGGCCGGCCCGGCTTTCGCCTTCCATGCCGTTGTTCTCGGCGGCCAGCCCCAGCAACTCCAGCAACGTGGGCGCAATATCCACGGAGGCGATGGGCGCTTCCGTGACCCGACCGGCAGGCAGATGGCCCGGCCATCTCAGGATCAAGGGGATGGAGAGAACCTGCTGGTAAACCGAGCTGAGGTGGTAGTAGTAGACGTTGTGGTCGCCCAGTTCCTCGCCGTGGTCGGCGGTGAACACCACCAATGTGTTGTCGGCCAGTCCCTCCGCCTCCAGGGCTGCCAGAATCTCGCCTATATGGGCATCTGTGGAACTGACCTGACTGTCATAAAGGGCCAGGAGTTGCCGTTCCTGGGCCGGCGTTGGAGGTGTCTGGGAGAGGGTGAGCTTGGCCAGGGAGTCGTCATCCACCTTGAAAGAGCCATCGTACTCATCCCTGGCGTACTCGGGCACCAGGTCGAACGGTTTATGAGGATCGATGTAGTGCACCCAGGCGAAGAATGGCTGATTCCGATCCTTCTTCATGAAGGTGATGGCTTCCCTGGTAATGGCCGCGTCCCATTTGGGCTGGTCATGGCTCAGCCACTGCCGGCGCGTCCCCTTGGCGGGGGGACCCGATTCTTCCCACCATGAACAGAAGATCGTCGTCAGGCCCCTGTTGGGCGCATCACACATGTTGGACAGAAACGCTCCGGTATCGTAGCCGGCCGCGGACAGCCGCCGGGGCAGGGTCACGAACTGTTCATCCAGCTTGGCGCCATTGTTGCGGA
>JAPUKF010000171.1 GCA_027295805.1 Acidobacteriota bacterium
GTCAAACGGGACCTGAATGACCAGGTCCGCATCCGCGTCGAGATTGCGCTTGTGACTGCCCTCGGGCAGTTCCACGGAAATACTCAGCCGGTTGCCATGCTGCTCAACCAGAAGTTCTTCCACGTCGTCCCCAAGGGTGCCACTGATTTCCACCGTTGAACCCGAACTGCCCACGACCCGCACGGAACCCGCCAGGTTCTCGATACTGATACTGGCTCTGCGGCCTACATCCACCGACTCGCTCACCGTCTGGCCGGCAATCGTGGGACCGGCCGCCATCAGCAGCAAGGCCATGCCCAGAATCCAACTCTTCGTCATCTTCGTCTTCATGATGCTGCCCCTTCTCTATCCGAAATGCTTCTCATTATCTGAAACCTGCTCCTTGCTCTTCGTCTATCTCTCTCAATGCTGCAACCGTCTGGATGGTTTAGAGAGATGTCCGTTCCAGCATGCGGATCTGGGTGCGGTAGAGATCCACCAGTCGGTAGGCATTCTCCGAATTGTCCGGATCGGCCTCCAGAGCCGCCCAGACCTGGTCGATGGCGGCACGGATCAACTCCAGATTGGTATCCACCGTGCCGGCCGCCCTTGACGGCAAATTCCGCCGGTTCGCTTCCATGGCGGCCAGCAGAGCCTGAGTGGCGTTTTGAAAGTCGACTTCGGCCGCACGCAGGCCGGCCAGGGGGTCGTTGGCGACTGCCACCGTCCCGGCGGCAGAGGAGAACCCAGACGGCGCCAGCGGCGGAGAACCGCCAACCGGCAGGCCACGGCCCATCATGGCGCCGATGATCACACCCCCCATGAGCAACCCTGCCGCCATGGCCAGGCCCCAGCGGGGCATGGGCCGGGGGGCAAACCGCTTCTCGGCCTCGATTCTCCGGCGCAGGTCCGGCCAGAGGTCGCTGGGCGGTGCCATGGTATGGGGCAGGTCGCCGGCCCGCAGGGCCAGCCTCTCGAGTTCTTGGTGGGTCGTCCGGCAGGATGGGCACGCCGCCAGGTGCGCCCGAGTCTCTTCCCGGCCGGCGGTATCCAGAACACCGTCCAGGAGATCGTTCAGGTTCTCTTCACGACGCAGTGTGCAACTCATGATGACAGGGCCTCCCGCAGAAGCCGGCGGGCGCGATGGAGCTGGGCCTTGGATGTGCCGGACGCCAGTCCAAGGCAACGGCCGATCTCATCGTGCTGCAGACCTTCCACTTCATACAGGACAAAAACTTTGCGCGCGCCCTCAGGCAACCGGGCCATGGCCTTTTCCAGGTCCAGGCCCAGACGAGGTTCCACGGAATGAGCCGGCGGGTCCCAGTTGTCGGGATCGGCTGGCGTCACCTCCCTGGCGTTTCGCCGGGCCCGGCTGCGTGCCTCCCCATAAACCGTGTTCATGGCGATGGTCCGCAGCCAGGCCGTAAAGCGGGTTCCCGCCTTGTAACGGGTCAGGTTGCGCCAGACCTTGAAAAAAGTTTCCTGAGTCAATTCTTCTGCCCTTTGCTGATCACCGGTCATACGCAGGATGAGGGCGTAGACACGCCCGCAATGCTGCCTGTAGACGCCTTCGAAGGCGTCCACGTCACCGGCCTGAGCGCGGCGGATCAGGTCCTCCACGCTCCCCGGTCCGTTCCAGGCCAGATTGGCCGCCACGGCTCCCATCCATCCTCCCCGGGCGCCGATATCTGCCCGCTCACCTCTCAAACGCCGGCCGGGGGGGAAAGGTTGGAAAAGGCCATGAATCAGTCGGGAACCCTGTAAGCCTCATCGGCCGGGCGCACGGCCCGGGACAGCCAGAGGGGCCGGCGCAGACCCCCGGGACCCGGACCCGGGCGCGACAGGGCCAGCCACTCACGATAGACCTCCATGGACCGGTTCCGGTCCACCACCACGTCGCCATAGCGATCGCCCGGGCGCGCCGGTTCCACCGTGACCCGCTGGTGCCAGCAATGCATCCCCGAGACCGGATCCGGCTGCACGGGAAAGATGAGATTCTGGTGGACGCCGCCGTCGGTCCACCAGACCCGCATGCTGTCAGGATCATCACTGCTAAAGGGCTGGATGTCGCCCTTGCGCCTGAAGCGCACCACACCCGGCGCTATCTCACTTTGCTCCACCGGTACGCCGGCCCAGTGCCCGGTGCCCACCTGGTCGAACAGGCGCCAGCGTCCAAGATGATGGGAACAGGCCAGGACACCGGGACGCATGCCCTCGGTGACCCACACCTTGTTGACATAGTGGCCGATGCGCGTGGCAACCCGCAGGCAATCACCTGTCTTCACGCCGATACGCCGGGCATCTTCGGGGTGGATCCACACAGGGTTGGTGTTGGAGAGTTCGTACAGCCACTTGGCATTGGCCGAGCGCGTGTGGATGAGGGTCGGCAGCCTGAAGGTGGACACCAGCACATACTCCCCCTTGTCCCTATCCATGTGGCGCCGGTGAATATGGCTCTCGATATACCCGGGCAGGGCGTACTCCGGCCAGCCCCATGCCGCCAGGGTGGTGCTGTAGATCTCCAGGCGGCGGGAGGGCGTGGGGAAGCCGACACGGGGGGCACCTTCCGCCACCACGCCCACTGCCTTCCCTTCCCGCCGGATCACCCCCGCGCCGTCCAGTTCGACGCCGCCCGCCATGTCCTCGTCGGACAACTTCCGGGCGTGGGCCTGCCAGGTTTCACTCTGCACCTCGAAAGCGCCGAACTTCCGCATGTAGGCAAGGGGTGTGAGGTTTTTGCGGGCGGCTTCCTCCGGCAGGCCCGGCACGGCGTTCTCGAAAATCCAGCGGTAATACTCATCAACGCTGATGCGCTCACCCGGGCGATAGGGTGACTCGTAGTACTTCCTGATGCCCAGGGAGCCGTCGCCATCCATGCCCCACGAGAGCGCGATCCAGAATTCATCCTCCTCCCAGACCTCGCCCGGATTGGCCTGCCAGGTCCATTCCACCGGCCGGCCCAGTCGCTCCCGTGCCACGCGCAACACCGGCTGGCGAAAACTGATCCAACGGGCCGCATGCGTCTCCTGGCTCATGAGGTCATGGCGCTCGGCGCCCATACCCATGGGCAGCACGTAGTCGGCATACTGGGCCGTCTCGCTCCAGACCGGAGTCAGGGCCACGTGCAGGCCTATCTTGCTCTCGTCGCGCAGAACAGATTCCCAGATGAGACCGTCAGGATTTGTCCATACGGGGTTGTAGACACGGGTGAAGTAGACCGCCAGGCGGCCGCGCCCCTCACTGAGAAAATGGGGCAACAGGTAGGACAACTCGTGGTGTGAGAGGGGATACTCACGCGGATAGAGCAGTTCATTCCAGCGGTTCTGGGGTGGCGGCTGAGAGAA
>JAPUKF010000172.1 GCA_027295805.1 Acidobacteriota bacterium
CATTCCATCTACCGTTCCAGGGTCCGCCCGAGGATTTCCACCTGTCCCGGCATCATCTCGACCTGTTCCTCCAGGAGATTCACACCGCCATGCCCTGGGCCGCTCTGACCGAAGATGATATCGGCCTGATTCATGCAGGACTCCTGCCGTCACATGCAGCGGGCAGCGATGAGAATCAGGCCATTCTCAGCAAGCACCCCCGCATCATCGATCATGCCCGCATGCATGGGCAGCCTGGTTTGCTCTCGGTCATGGGAGTGAAATGGACCACGGCTCGCGACTTGGCCTGCAAGACAGTGAACACCGTGTTCCGGATCCTGGGAAAGAAACCAGCGCCCTGTCTAACCGCCACGGCGCCGTTCCCCGGCGGTGATATTCACGACATGAAAGCATTCCAGGCGGCCGAGCAGTCCTGGGCCCGTGGCCAGGGGTGGTCAGGGTCAGCGGCCCGCCGCCTGGCGGATCGCTATGGTACCCGCTGGCGGCGCCTAGCGGCATCCGCTCCCGGATCCCTGGAACCTCTGGCGCCGGGTTCCCAGGTACTGGCTGCGGAGGTAACCTTCGCGCTGCGTCATGAGATGGCGCTCAGCCTGACCGATCTGGTCCGTCGCCGCACCGATATGGGAACGGCCGCCGCACCCATGGCGGCTGAACTCACGGCTGCGGCTTCTATCATGGCTGAAGAACTTGGTTGGTCGCGGGAGCGCATGGACAGGGAGATCGCTGCGGTTCAGAGGCTCTACGCCTTCCCAGCCGGGACACCCTGAGGGTCGGGGGAGTGTTATCATGAGAACCATGACTCAAGCGCGCCTGGTTCGTTCCCATGACGCCGTCCTTGCCGGCGTCTGTGGTGGCCTCGCCCAGTGGCTGGGTTGGGATCCTACCGTGGTGCGGATCCTCTATGTGCTGGTTTCGATCTTCAGCGCCGCCTTCCCGGGGATCCTCGTTTATCTGATCCTATGGATGGTCATGCCGCGATCCTACAGCAACATCTGACTCCCAGCCGGATCCCAGTCCCAGTGGCTGCCCCCAGCGCCGCCGCGCGGCCTGCGCCAGTTCTGCAGGCATGTCCGCGGTAGATATCTTCAGGCAATCTTCCCGTGCCTCCTGGAGAATCTCCTCATCCCGGACGATATCGGCCAGCCGCAGTCCCATTGAACCGTGCTGGCGCACACCAAGAAGTTCGCCGGCCCCGCGCAGGCGCAAATCCTCCCGGGCCAGCTCGAATCCGTCCGATGTCTTCTTGAGCACCGATAGCCTCTGGCGAGCTTCATCTCCCAGGCCATCCCGGTGCAGCAGATAGCAGGTGGAAGGCCGGTTCCCGCGTCCTACGCGGCCGCGCAACTGATGCAACTGGGCCAGCCCGAACCGCTCGGCATGTTCCACCACCAGGACGGTGGCATCCTCGACATCAATGCCCACCTCGATGACCGTGGTGGCCACCAGCACCTGAAGGTGACCGGCCGTGAACGCGGCCATGGTCGCCTGCCTGTCCCGCGCCGGCAGCCGGCCATGGACGAGTCCCAGGCGCAGGCCGGCCAGCGCTCCCGCCCCCAGATCGACATACGCTTCACAGGCAGCGGCCAGATCGCTGCTCTTGCTCTCGTCCACCAACGGGTAGACGATGTAGGCCTGTTGGCCCGCGGCCGCCGCGCCACGCACGGCTTCCCACGCACTTTCCGCCCTGGAGCGGGGCAGAATCTCCGTGCGCACCGGCGCCCGGCCCGGCGGCCGGTCACGAATTTCCACCAGGTCCAGATCTCCGTAGCGGGTCAACGCCAGAGAACGGGGTATGGGAGTGGCGGTCATGACCAGGAGATCAGGCTGACGCCCCTTCCCCGCCAGGCGCAGGCGCTGGGCTACTCCGAAGCGATGCTGCTCATCGATCACCGCCAGGCCGAGGTTGCCGAAGCGCACATCCCTCTGGATCAACGCATGCGTGCCCACCACCAGGCACGGTTCAACACCGGCCATCTCAGCTTTCAGGCGGCGGGCGGCATCGGTGGGGCGGCCCCCCAGGAGAAGGCCGACCCGTATCCCGGAAGAGGCCAGGAGTTGATCGAGTCGGGCATGGTGCTGCAGGGCGAGGACCTCCGTCGGCACCATGAGCGCCGCCTGGCTGCCACTCTTCACCGCCAGCAGCAGGGCCAGGATAGCGATTGCGGTCTTGCCGCAGGCCACATCACCCTGGAGCAGCCTGGCCATGGGCGTGGGGCCGCGCAGATCTCCAGCGATGATCTGCCACGCTTTTTCCTGCCCCGCTGTCAGGGAGAACGGGAGGTAACTCTTGAGCTCCTCGTCTGTCTCGGCTGCCGGGAGGCAGGTCCAGCCGCGGGGGGCACGGCGCCGTTCCTGCCGTTTCAGGTGCAGGGCCGCCAGCAGAAGAAGCAATTCCTCGTAGATCAACCGGCGCTGGGCCGGCGTCCTGCGGGCGGCCAGTTGCGCCGGGTCCACCTTGTCGGCCGGAAAGTGCAGGGCCCGCAGTGCCGCGGGGCGCTCAGGCAGCTCACGCCGGCGCAAGAGCTCAACAGGCAACGGGTCGGGCGCACGAGCAGCACCTGCGGCCAGGGCCTGGTGGAGGAGCCGCCGGAGTTGCCGCGATGAAAAGCCCGCCGTCCGCGGGTAGATGGGAACCACCCGCCCCATGTGCACCGAGGCTTCAGCACCCTCGTCCTGCGGCAACAGCTCCATCTCGGGATTCTGGATGCAGTCGGGGCGCCTGCCGCCGCCGCCCACGCAGCCGAAGAGAATGAGCCGGCGGCCGGGTGTGAGGTGCCGCACCAGATAGGGCTGGTTGAACCAGACAACCTCCTCCTCGGTGCTCCCGTCGCTGACCCTCGCCCGCGTGATGGTCAACCCGCGGCGCCGCGTGCGCAGCAGGCGGGATGAGCGAACCTCCACCAGCGTGGTCCCCTTCACGCCTGCCGGCAGACAGGCCATCTGCGCCAGGGTCATGAACCGGCTGCGGTCCTCGTAGCGCCGGGGGGCCAGGGTCAGGAGGTCGTCCACGGTCAAGATGCCGGCCTCCGCCAAGGCCGCCTCGCGCACCGGTCCGATACCCGGCAGATCCAGAAGACAGGGAGAGGACCGCTCTTCTGCGGCGGCAGCATCAGGAGATGTTGAAGACGATGACAGGGACGACATTCCGGGGAATGCTAACACGCAGCTCCGGAGTCGATCTTTTCTATGCGGGCCGAGATGGCGCACAGATCGGGAATGGCAACCGGTGCCGGGGAATCACCCCGTCGATCCAGGAGCAGGGCCTGAAAGCCGGCAGCCCGCGCGGCCGCCAGATCCAGGCGGGGGTCATCGCCGACATGCAGGATTCTGGATGCAGGCAGACCAGCACGGGCCGCGGCGCGCCGGAAGAACTCCGGATCCGGTTTGGCATATCCCTCCAGGGCCGAGACCAGCACGGGATCAAACAGGGGCGCCAGCCCCAGAGCATCCAGCAGTCGTGGCAAGCGTGTATCCCAGTTGGAGAGGATTCCCACCCCCAGCCCCCGCTTCCGGAGGCAAGCCACCACCTCCTGAACTTCCGGGAAAACCTGCCAGGAAGCAGGGTCGGCAAAGCTCCG